>JBGVKV010000023.1:0-11036 GCA_045123975.1 Eubacteriales bacterium
GCGTGACACAGAGCCACGTAGCGGTCAACCAGGGTCTCCAGAAGATCCGCCATCTCGTCTTGCAGCTCGACCTGACGCTTGTTGCACGCCTGCCAGGCCTCACGGCTGATAATGGGGAAGGCGGTCTGATATTTGATCCCCGCCGCCGTCTCCACGGTGGACAGGAAGGTCTCGCGGACCAGGAAATCCAGCTCGCTTTGCATATAGGGGAGGGCGACGCCCAGGGCGATGGCCAGCTCCTCGGCGGTCTCGGGGGTGTCGTAGACCTCCAGGAAAACATTCTGGTACAGGGGGTGGTTCAGAATGCGCCAGGGCTGACCGAAGGCACCAAAGGAGGAGCAATTGTTGACAAACTCGATCTCCTCGGGCTTGTAGCTTCTGATTCCGAATTCTCTTGCCATATTCATTCCTTCTTTCATATGTTTTCGAGCGCGGTGAAGCCTCGCCAGCACCGTCCCGCGGGGGATGCCCAGCTGGTCGGCAATATCCTGCACCGAGCGATCCTCGATGTAGTGCGCCACCAGCACGCGGCGGTAGTCCTCGCGGATGAAGGCCAGCTCCCGGCGGAGGGCGTTCAGCCGCTCGGGGTCTGTGCCGTCGTCCTCGTCTATGATCCCCGGCTCGGCGGGCAGCTCATCTCCGGATATGAGCTGACTTCGTTTGTTCTTGGCATCTGCCCAACGGCTGTACCGATTGCGGGCGATGCGCCAGACCCAACCCGCGAAATTTGCGGGAGCCGTCCCCTTACGCAGGGCGGCCATGATCTCGCAGGTGATCTCGGAGGCCAGATCCTCGGCCTCGGTGGGGTCGCCGCACTTGCGCAGGCAGAAGTAGAACACCTTCTCCATGTAATCGGCGGCGTACTGCTCCATGAGGGCTTCGGGGGTGGAATTCATGACGGACTCCTTTCAAGAAATGGGTACTTGGGCGGCGGGGCTTTCGCGCTCCACTCATATAGTGTCGGGAATGCGGATATGATTGCGATCTCCGAAAAGAAAAATTTACCCCAACCGAAGGTCGGGGTAAAAGCAAACTGACGCCATAATTCCTGTGAGCGAGACGGAAGCTCACGCATCCCGCGACTCGATGATGAACACCCCGCCCTTTTTCACCGATATGAACGCCACGTTCCCCGTGATCTCGTTGGAGACGGCGAACTGGTGGGAGCGGCGGAGGGTGGCCTTCTTCAAGGGGTACTTGCACCCCTCGATATCCACCCCCTTGACCACCTCGTCGGCGGCGATGAGGGAGAGATACTTGTAGGGACTGCGGGCGATGAGGGTGGAGGTGGACTTCATGTAGCGTGCGCGGTTCTGGCCGTCGGTGACGGTGCAGTAGACTCCGCGGGTATTCAGATCCTCTAAGATGGCCAGAGTAGACAGGGTGTGATCCAGCCGCCCCGACAGGCCTCCGATGATGATGATCTCGTCCGCTCCCCGCTCCAGGGCGATCTCCACCGCTAGCTGGGTGTCGGTGTAGTCCTTCTCGGCGGGGACCCGTTGGATCTCCATCCCCTCGTCCCCGGGGACCGAGCCGATGGAGTCGAAATCCCCCAGGAGCAGATCGATGCGCTCCCCCAGAGCCTTGGCGGTATGGTAGCCCTGATCGGCGGCGATGCAGAGATCGTCGGCCTTGGGGTGCTCGGTAATGGATTCGGTGCGGACGGCGCCGCCGGTGTAAATGAATGCGCGCATGGGGGCCTCCTTGGGAACAGAATCAACGCCAAAAAAGGCGTATAAAAAGCAAAATCCCCAAGGCTTTCGCCTTGGGGGTATTTGGCGGAGGGTGTGAAACGTAAAACGACTCATTCGAATCATTAATATTCTACAATTCTGACCCAAACCCCAAGACAAGCTGTATAAGGGAACCTCTAATCTTGAATTGAATCATTAGTCAGCACCAAATTCAGCCTCACATCCCGAATGTCTACACGATCTCGAATTGCCTTTGCAATGTAATATCCTGCGTTTTCTCCCATTTGTGCACAGTTTCCCGTGACGCGGTAAGATGCCATTGCTTCTCGAGAACCTGAAATACATCTGCCTGCCACAACGATTCCGTCATATCCCTTCGGAATCAAAGCTCGCATCGGGATGTCATAAGGTTTTACATTGAAACATTTTTGCCCCTTATTGGCTTTCGTATGAAAATCTACGTTAAATGTTACACGAGCCACGGGATCGTGAAACCGTGATCCATTTAATATATCGTCAAGCGTCATATAGTATTCGCCGATGATCCGTCTGGATTCTCTGACTCCCAGCATGGCGGACGATGTAATTAACTCCAGATCATGAAATTCTTCATCGTATGCTTTCAAAAATTCAAAAGCGTCGATGATCTGCGCTCTGCCCTCCATGGTTGCCTCCGTTAGGGCTTTGGCACACAAGGGATCATAATCATACATATGTGTAAATTGGACGACGCCAAAATGGGAGTGAGGCACGGGGATCAGGTACGGAACTTTGAAAGGGATCTGCTTGCCGGCTTTCTCGTAGGCCGCCCCCAATTTTTCATAGAGCATCAAGCCGTTTCTGTATTTTTCGGGGATGTTGCCGACCAAAAACATTAAGGTCATTGCCTGGCAGGCGGTGTAATCCCCGTTTTCACCCAATTCAAACGAACAGCCCGCATTGGCCGCCACGTTTCCGTCTCCCGTACAGTCCACGATCATTTTTGCCATGACAGCGAAACGTCCACTGATATTTTCTGCAATGATCCCATAAACTCTTTTTTGTTCGACCAGCGTTCGAGAATACGTTGTATTATATAAAACCTCCACATTGGCTTCCTGCATTTTTCGTTCCAGAATTCTCTTCATATACTCGTAATTAAAACTCATATTGCCAAAGCCGCCAAACTGATTGCGTTCCTTCAATTCTGAAACAAGCTCACCGACGATGCCGGTCTTATTCTTGAAATCAAACAGCGGATTCATAAAGCCCGTTGTCCAGCTGCCGCCCAGACAGTTGTATCTGTCCAGGATGAGCGTTTTCATACCACTGCGCCCCAGTGCGATCGCAGCGCCGCATCCGGCCGGCCCGGCTCCAACAACTACCGCATCATAATACCCTTGAATAGGTGTTTCTAACGATTCATGAATCATCATGCTTCCTCCGTGTACGAGATGTTTTAGTTGGATTTTCTCAAATAACCGATTATGGCAGGCAAATGATCTCCGCCTGCCATGATCGGTATGAAGGGTTTAGGACTCCGATAATTGTCCCTTGTATTTTTTGATCAACTCACGCATCAGATCGTAATAGAACGTGCCGTATATCCGGGACGGCTCCAGATCTCGTGAATCCTCGGGAGAATGTTGTTCTGTTTTTGACCATTCATTCCAGGTTGTCAAAAGAACCATACCCGCGCCCATATCCATAGCGCGTTGGAACTGCTTCTTAAAGGTCGCGCCATCATTTCGGTACGAAGCCGGCACGCCGGTTCCCTCCTCCGCCGGATTTCTTCCGCGCGTGGCAGCCGAAACCGTCATACACTCCACCCGCTCGTTTAATACGGTATACGTTTGTGTCTGGCGTTCCTCCCAGCTCCAAAATCCTCGCGATTGCATGGTATCCGCGTTAAATAGCGAGGATTGCTGTCCGACATATCCCGTCATCCAACGCACAGTAAAGCGATCATCCGTCCAGCGTGGCCTTGCACCATATTGATTGGGTGTTGCGCCGTAGCAGATCAACAAGGGCTTTCCTTCGTAGAAAAAATATTGATCCGCATATTTTTCTACGTAATCACGGTATACCTGATCCACCTTTTTTTGATGATTTCCATTATCGACGCTATCAATACCGTTATGTCCGGGACCTACAAAAATACAGATCTTCGGAGCGCCCTCGATCTGCGACCAGATCTCGAACATCAGATCCGTCGCCGTCTCGATCATACGGAAATCCTCACGAGACGTACCCATGGTTTCGAGATCGTAATCCGTATTATTCGACCAATCCACGAAAACAAAATCCACGCCCGCGTCACGGAGCTGAATCGCGTGTCTGCGCAAAACATCGGGATCGTTGGATACGTACTCGCCTGTTAACGGAACGTCCCACGTGCCGTTTACCCAATCTCGAGAAGGTCGATGCCATGTTGAATAAGCAATACCGACCAATCGCTCATCGTACGGAGTCGGCTCAAAAAGCCCCACGCCTGTTTGGTCGCATGCAACGTCCTCATAATTGTAAACGACCGTTTGATACAATTCATATAACTCGTCCATTTGATTGATTCGCTCCTTAGTTAAAGCGTTCTTACCCGCGTATATGTAGGCGCCTCCTTTGGTATTCTTTACTGTATATCCCATCCAGCGAAGAATAAAGTCTGCTGCCAATAGAATGGTATCCCCCTGCTTTACTACCGTAGGAAATGCGTAGGAATGACCATTCAGATCCATGCCTGCAGTTCCAACGTGAAATGTTAAGCGGAGATCGTCGTAAGCAAGCGCTACGGTGTCACCATTCTCTTCGTATTCAAACCCGATCATCGCAGCCACGGCTTTGGCATCGACCCAGATGGAATCATCCTCAAAATGGATCGGGGCATTCGTTTGAAATTGCTTTTTATCCTGCAAAAAATATCGGTAGCCCTCTCGCAATTCAGTCAAAGTGTCCTTGGGTTCATACGGCAGTACAGTACCGCTATCCTCCAAATACATGGAAACAATAGACGAATCACAATAGTGGGACATCACACGGAAATATCCCAGGCTATCACCGTGGGCAAACAGCTCCAGGTTAGCGGTCACGACTTCCGTTCCGTCAACCGTCAGTACACGCAACCGATCATCAGCTTCATGAAATTCAACCGTTGCAACGGTGGTTCCGTCTGCCTTGACGGTAATCGTCGTACCGTCGTCGATCATTTCAGCCCGTACACCCTTTTCGGCATCAAACGAAAAGTTTGATCCAACAACCTTGGTCAGCCGCTCTTTTGCACCGCTTGACATATCGTTCACAATCACGTGTACGGAGTTTCCTGCAAAAGCAAACCATACGCCACTATTGATGTATAGATTCGTAGAACCAATCACACGGGCGCCTACCATGATGGTGTGAGACGGTTCTGTTCCCGTTCGGTTGCATATGGTGGTCTCGGCTTTATAGGGACGCAGAAGCTGCTCGTTAAATCCCACGCAGTTCCACATATCATCCGCAGAAACAATACCTGTCTCATCCATCGAAGATGTCGCGCCCTTTAAGGTCGTAAAAACCAGAGCTTCATTGCTTAAAAGATCAGCGTAGGTGTACTCGTTAAAACGGTAGTCTAAAATAATCTGTTGATTTTCGCCCGGAAGAAGCTCCGCAAGGCCGATATCCTCAAAAGCAGGACACTCAACATCCGGCCAGGGTTCCTCAGTCTCCGGTTCTGTCGTTTCGGTTTCGTGATCAGTCGTTATTTCTGTGGGATCGGATACGGTCTCATGATCATATGTTATGCTTTCGAAGCCCGTGTCCGCCACATCCGTATCGCCTGTGCTCGGATCAACCGCGGGATTCATACAAGCTACAGAACCCATAAGTATGCCGACAGTAACGATCAAACACAAAAACGATTTCATCTGGTTGCGATAAGTCATATTTCCTCCTGTGTGTACTCTTTGGGATCAGCAACGTTGGGTAAAATCCCGATCCGTTTACGGTTTATGGTCTGCCTTGATTTACTCCTCGACTCCGTAGGCCTTCAAAAACTCCGTCAGCTTGCTTTGCAGATTTCTGTCGTTACATCTGGCCAGAAAACGACCTACAGCCGATTGCTTTTTATCCAATGCTGATTGGAACATAATCGCTGCGGAATGACTGGAGGGAAAATAATGGATATAACCGAAATCAAAGGTTCGCCCATTGATGATTATGTCGACCATTTCAGCCGACTCCGGATCGGGCGCATTCCGCGATTTGCATAGCGTCTCAATCAGCTCGTCTCGCACCATGTTATAGGAGGCGTTAGCAAGGCCCTCCAATACTGCCCCCACGAACGCTGTGTCCTGTACCGTCGTAGGAACGCAAAGCATAGCAGAACCACCGTTGACAAAGCTTTTATACTCATCCGTTGCTTGATATTTGGGCTGCGGAAGGAGTCCGTACTCATCTTCCATGGTTTTGAAATCCGGTGAAGCCGCATTGCTTAGGGCGCCTTGCAAAAACAGACTGCGACCATCTCTGAAGACCTCAAAAGGCACGCGCGATTTGCTGACGTCCGTTTCGTAGTAAGATTCGTTGGTTACGAACAGTTCATAGACTTTTGTGTAGATGTCCTCGATCCTTTGTGCATCGGCGTCATAATACGGCACGTTGTTTTCATCCTTTGAAAAAACACTACAACCCGTACCGTAGAAAAATGCATGAGGACTATCCAAATGCCAGCTGGTAAAGCCGTAAAAATCATGGTCCGTATCAATTTTCCCATCACCGTTCAGATCGCGCGTTTGATTCTGCGTCATTTCGATCATGTTTTGGATGGTCCATTCTCCATCCTTAGCCAGTTGATACGGGAAAGCCATATTCTGTTCCGTCATTTTAGTCTTATTGAAAATAATGGCCTGCGTACTCAAAATACTGGAGGGAAGAACGTCTCCTCCAATCATATACAGCGTTTCCCCAATTTGAAATGCTTTTGTAGCGTCCTCATCCCACCAGGGCTGTTCATTGTCGAAATATTCCAGCTCGTGCAGATTCATGACATAGCCGGCCATAGCCAATCCGGACGTTCCAAAAACCATATTCAGACAAACCTGCTGATATTCGTCCAGCCCGGAGGAAACGGTATTCTGTACCTGGGCAATGACGTTTGAGGAACCATTGAGTGTATTGTACTCGATGGAAACGTTGAAACGGTTTTCAACGTACAAATCTCTTTCCAACAAGGCATCCGGCAGTATTTCTCCCGTCGATGCCGCCGGTGCAGAATCTTTGGCATTATGGTTCAAAACCGTGTACGTGTCTTTGTTGAAGTTCAAATCCGGTACTTTGTCTTGAATCCAGGCCTCGGGTTCCGTTTCATGTTCTCCGATGGAACTGCTTTCTGCATCAGGAGCTTCAGGATCCCCGCCGCCTGCGCAGGATACACAGCTCAACAACGTCGCAGCACATAATGCCAGAACTATCCATCTTCTTTTTTTCATGTGTCATTCCTTCCTTTTTCATATGTTTCGTGCCGCACTGCACAACACCGTATGCTTGGTCACTCTTGCAGAGAAGCCAATGCGATCCATGCCCAAATACAGGAGCACATGATAAGTATACCATATATTTTATGATTATAAAATGCCCTATTTCGCATTTTATATTGCATTTCCCGCAAAGTTGTGCTATAATAATATGTAGGGCATCTCCGCAGCACGAACGGGCTTGTCAGTGATCTTCTTTTCAGGGAGCACCCATACACATGAATACGATGGAAAAGCGTCGATATAAATTCGGACACAACGTGAATATCCCGATCACCAACGAACATCAGTACCATATGCATAACGAATATGAGCTGTTCTATTTTTTGGACGGTTCGGCACAGTACCAAATTGAAAATACGATCTATCCACTCTCCCGCGGCGATCTGCTTTTTATTCGCCCGCGTGTTTTCCATTGTCTTATCCCATTAAAGCAGATCGAACATGACAGATATGTTATACAATTCAAGGAGCAAAGTATTCCCGATCTGCTACGCCCTTCTATATGCGATCTTCCTGCGGTCTGCAATATATTTAACGGGAGCCATGTACATCGCCAATTTGAGTACGTTAGCCGTATGAAGGAGCGAATCACAAGACCTGAATTTGAGCTTTTGCTGGATCATTTGCTCGGTGAGGTACTGTTAGAACTAAAATACATACCATTGACTCAACATCACCACCCGGTGTGCGGAAATGAAATGCTTACCGACATCCTTCGTTTTATCGAGCAGCATCCGAATGTTCCTATGGACATATCATCCATTTCGGAACGGTATTTTGTCAGCCGTTCGTGGCTGGAGCATACCTTCCGCAACCAAATGGGGATGTCCGTCACACAGTACATTCGAGTAAAAAAGATCCTGTATGCCCAAGCGTTAATTCAAAACGGATTACCGCCTACGCTCGCTGCCCAATATTGTAGCTATGATAATTATTCGACGTTCTATCGAAACTACAAAAAAATCCTGCTTCATTCTCCCGAACAGGATCTTCCCCAATGATTTTTTCGTATATTCGTAGATCTTCACGTTGTATTTACAGATCGGATGTAATCCTCCCCGATTTTTGCCTTTCGTCCGTGTCCGGTGTAGCATAGCTCTCGCAGCTGTCAACCGCTTAAGTGAAAAATTATCGCTGAAAAACGAAATAATCATCGAGAAAGTCAAGTAGCAATACTTGGCTTTTTCTTTATCCCCACGCAATATTTTTTCGTGTACTCACAAAAAACTATACCTCTCGTTGACATCTGCACATCTCACTCGCAATGATCGTGATTCTCTCCCGACCTATGCTCCCCCGACCCTGCCGAAATGGCTCGCGAACAGCGAAGCTGTTCAGAAAATCGGGAGGTATAGAAAATGAAAACCCAAAACCAAGTAAGAATCACCAACGAAAACGTAAGGATCACCGCTGAAAACATCCAGCATATCGGTGAGTGAATCGCACTGTCTGCTATCAAGAAAATGATGCGATTCGCTCATCATCCGCGTTCTCTGGACACGCTGTATGTTGGTCTTGCAGAGGACATTTACGGCAACCGATGCTACAACACGACCTTCTCGGACGGTTACGATCTGGCATCCGAAGTGATCTGCTTCCTTTGCCACTATATGGGTCACAATCCGGACGACCTGGCTTGTCAGAATCGTAAAGGTGAGTTACTGACTGTCCGTTTTGCTTGCTACCATCACGCCCTGCGGTACATCGAAAAAGAATATCTTTCCGGCTATAAGACCATCAGTGTCGAAGAATGCTCGCCCGCCGATGCCTTTATCGACTTCGAGACCCAGTATGAGATTGAGGATTACACCAAGGATGATGCTCATTAACTATCTCGTGAAGGAAATCGTCATGTATGACGGTAAGATCGAAATCTTTTTCCATAAACCTACGCGGAACAGTCCCGATGAAAGTCGGGGCTGTTTTGTTTATAAGGGGCGGAAGGAAAATTTCGATGTTGAGATATGGATCGTGTGAAACGGGGCGTACAGAGGATTCTGAGGGCACAGAGAGGCACTTGGAAACGCCTATAAGCCTTACGGGAATAGGACAAAAAAAGAAGAACCTAAGACAAACAACAGGCTATGCCTAGTGTTCGTTTTAGGTTCTTTTTTGGCGGAGATGGGGGAATGCCATTCATGTACACAACAGGCTATCTCCCTTAAATGGATACATGATAGCTCGTTAATCCTTTTGTGTCAATGCTTCGCTTACATTCGCCCCCACCTGTCCGTTTGATTCAAATTTTACTTGCTCGACGATATTTCGTCCGATTTCCATTCCCAACCTTTACAACCAGTTTCTTTTCCAGCAAAGATGCCAAAGTTACAATGATCGTGGTTTGGGACAGTCCCAACATCTTTTGCATTTCACGGCGAGAAAGAATGCAATCTTCCTTCAGCGAAGACAAAACCGAGTATTCATTTTCTGTTAACGGCGTGTCTTCTTTAGGCAGTTTTTGATTCGTGTTCGGCAACGTAATCTTGAAAGCGTTATCGGAAATTTCGATTAGCGGAGTCACCTCGTATTCCCTGTAGGTCTCCATAATTTTGGGCATACCTGTTCCATATGCTTCTATTAGGTGCAGGCGATAGAAAACGTCAGCGAGCTTTCGATTTCTTGTTATGGATACACCCAGCATAATATCGCTCTGGGATATCCCGCGGACCAAGCCGCCGATGGAAACAAACTCGATCCGATTTTCAAATATACTGATCAGTGTACTCGCCGAGAAACCGTATTCGCGGTGCACAATGGCGTTCAGCAGGGCCTCTCTGATGGCTTCGGTCGGATACGCCCGACTGTCCACTCGGTAAAGCCCTTCCGTGTGCGCGTGGGTGTGGTTGAACTGATCAATGAACTGGTACGCATCGTTCAGCTGCTTCAGCAAGGAACCGCCAAATTCTCGTCTATCTTTGAAGACGGTTTTCTGTTCCCCCTCAAAAACGGCGATCTTCAGTGTGTGTGTGCACTGCTCCGAAAGCAAAAGGGCTAAATTCGTGTAGGTCCCATCTTCTCCGATCAACCCCAAACTTCTTTTCTGGGCTTCTCCAAACGAAATACCCTTGTCATCAAAGACCGTTTCCGCTTCACGGAAAGTCAAGTCCTGCACAAGAGACCGCGCCTCCTCGTAACTATCCCCCGCCGTCTCTCGAATCATGGAAAGGATCATACTTTCGGATGCCGGCACAGAGGCTGCTCCCAACCGGACATACACGCCCTCGGGACGGATTCCTTTTGACGCCAGATAGTAAGGTCTTGCCATTCCGCGATTTACGGCGACCTTGACTACTGTTTTCCCCTGCAAATTTTCCGCGGAAATATCACAGAACATAGTCAGATCGGGGCGTATTGCATCCCGAATCACATTCCCAATCCGCAAAATAACATCGTCCGCATCTTCTATACCAAGGGGTTCACCATTATCGGCAATACCAATATACAAGCTTCCGCCTTCTGTGTTAGCGAAAGCTATGAGAGTTTTTTTGATCTCGTCAACATATTCCCTCTTAAACTCTGTATTCTTATCTTCGATCATTCTATTCCCCCAATCACGTTAATAACGGTTAGTAACGGATTCTGACATTATTATAACAGTTACAAGGGATATTGTCAATAGTTTTTTCATTTTTTCACAGCATATAGATCAACGATTTTATGAAACCACGTTTCCAAACAGATCTGATGGTTGTGTGCCGCCAGTAAAAAACGCCACCTATCAGATATTTCAAAGAAGAAACAAGTCAGAACTTCACGTCTCACTTTTTCACAAAAGAAAAATCCTGACGTGCCAAGTTATCTTGATACATCAGGATTTTCTTTGGTTTTTGTGGCGGAGATGGGGGAATGCCAT
>JBGVKV010000024.1:0-25873 GCA_045123975.1 Eubacteriales bacterium
CGGCAAGCTCAAGAGCCGACACTTCATAACCCTTACGGGCAAAGTAAAGGCTATATTCACCTGCGCCTGCTCCGATATCGAGTATCTTGTCGCCCTCTTTCAAATATTTTTCTATGTAGTGAACGGTAGTCAGAAATTCAACTCTCGCAGCTTTGGAATGATTGAGCCTTGCATCCTCGTTGAATATATCATAGGTTCTGTTTACACGTTCGCTTTCGTTTTCTATTTTTGCAAGTTGTTCAAAGTCCATAATTTGTTGCACTTTCTCATTTATCGTTGTTCTTCTTTTCCTTGGTAAACATCCAGCCGAAGCCGAATACACCTATCGCCATAAAGATGTGGGAAAATCTAAGGCTGAGATCAAACACAGCTTCATCACCCATGCCCAAAATCATCATAATACTGAACAGTATAATTCCTATTCCTTGTAATTGTCTTTTCATACGTTTTACTCCTTATAAACAAAGTACACGATCTCATCGGGCAGATTCATAATGTACTCCTTCGCTTGTGGGGGATATATGTTCTTATTAGGTATATCCTCAAGCGGTATCCACCACATATTCAACTCAATTCGTTCGTTGCCCAAATCGTCAAGCGCCTTGAAATTTCTATCAAGGGGAATTTGTGTTTCGTCCTTCAAGGAAATCAGATAGTACAAATTGATCTGCTGACAAGGACGGTTGCCCCACGGGAAGAAATTTTCATTTACCATAAGCAATCTTTCGATCTTGATGTCTGCGCCGATTTCTTCCTTGAACTCTCGCACAAGGGTTTCATCGGTTGTTTCTCCAAAGGCAACGTGACCACCGATAAAGGCATATCCGTCATCGCCCTCTGCATTTTGCATAAGCACCTTTCCGTTATGTATAAGCACACCGCCGACACGGTACGAAAAGATGTAATCATCTGTTTTGAAAAGTATGTCTGCCATTGTTTTTCTCCTTAAAGCGTTATCCAAAACCTTTTCAAATCCACATTCTCATTCGGTTCGTGTATTGTGTATTCGTAAACTCCGCCGTTCGCGAGGATTGTCTTTTCACTTCCGATGTTACCATCAATACAAGTAATCATTACTTTATTAAGTCCAATTTCACGGCAGAACGGAAGCGTCTTTTTCAGCATTTCCTTTGCATAACCTTTATGCCGTTCGCTCGGTCTTACAGAATAACCGATATGACCTGCGTACTTTTCAAGAAAATCGTTAAAACGATGTCTGACTTGAATCATTCCGACCAATTTGTTGTCGCTCTTACGAACGAAAAAGAACTGTGTGGCAGGAACTAAGTGCGAAGGAACAGTTTGCGGATCTTCGTATTCCGCACAAGTCTTTATGTATTCTTCGGGACTCTCGAATCTTCGGAGTGGTCCGATTCCGTCCATAGAGTCACCTGCATCGAGAAACTCTTGTCTATATTCAACGATCTGACTCGCATATTCGCTCGTCGGTCGTATCAAAATAAATTCTTCCATAATAAATTTCTCCTCATAGTTTAAGCACCGCATTAAGGCAGAGAGTCAGCGCATATTCGTATGCATTGCCGCCCCAATTTCGCTCGTCGTATTTATCCACGTCGGCAAGGCTGTCAGCAGTATAAAGTATCATACCCCAAGTAGCATCTCTGAAAGCTGAAACGGCGGCAAGAGCCGAACACTCCATCTCAACGACGGAGCAACCTTCACTCTTGCGATATTCGACCTTTTCCTTAGTTTCACGGAAGAATCCGTCGGTTGACCAAGTGATGACCTCTTGATATTTCATTCCGTGTTCAAACACCGTTTCCTCGATAGCTTTTCTCGCTCTTTCGCTGATCTCCATAAAGCGTGAAGGGGGAGCGTAGTGATAGGAAGTTCCTTCGTCACGCAGAGCCTTGCTCGGCACAAGAAACGTGCTTTCGGGAAAATGCTCCAAAGCACCGCAGGAACCGGCAGAGATGATCTCACGCACACCGTAGCCAATCAGCCAATCGAGTATTTGCGCCGATGCAGCCGAACCAACGGGAGCTTCACAAAGCGTTATTTCCTCACCTTTGTATTTCAATACGTAGATGGGATAGCGTTTTGTCATGCTGAGAAACGCTGATACCTTTATGGCTTCTGCTTTACTTGCGTATTCTGATATGTACTCACCAAGGAAAGCAAAAACGCACTTTTTCGGGAGCTTCAAATCTAATTTTTCGTGTGTGGGGTTGATGACCGCCGTTTGCTCGGTGTCAAACTCCAATATCGGTAATTCGTTTTTTATGATGCTCATTATCTTTCGTCCTTGATAAAATGCTTTACTGTATCCGTTGGATTTTTCAGTTCTGTTCTGAAAAATTCGGGATACATCTTGATGTCCTCGTCGAGCGAAACCCATTTCAGATGCTCCTTGCTGTTATCTTCCGTGAAACTCTCGCTGATCGGAGCGAAGTCGCTCGACACTTTCATATAGAAGAAAAACGAAATCTCATAAATTAGCTTGCCGAGATTGGAAGGAGCATCACCGTAGAAATAGTTTTCGTGTACGAAGCTAAGACGGTCAATTTCCATTTTAACGCCTGTTTCTTCAAACACTTCACGCACAATGGCTTCTTCTGCGGTTTCACCAAATTTGATTCTTCCACCAACAGAATAGAGATAGTTGGCTCTTTCATTACCTACCATCAGAATCTTTCCGTCTTTCATAATAATTGCGCCCACACGGATATTCAAAATACCGTCATCGCAAGCTACACACATATCCTTGTTCATTTTCTTACCTCAAATCAAAAACAAAATGGATTTGCCACATTTTCCGTTCCAAACACTTTTACTGCCATTCGATACATTGCTCTTGCATGGATACGGTCGTGCCAAACAAAACGACGGAGAACCTTGCGGAGTGACCAATCCTCTCCGTAGCTACCTTCAATAACAGCATTTTGAAGAAAATCGGGCTTTGCTTCAAGTATTTCAAATCCACGTTTGCGGCATTCGTATATAGTGCTGCCGTTATCGGCATCAACAACTATCTCCGCAAAATAATACTCGTTTACGTTCTTCGTATGCTCATACATTTCATCAGCCGTGCGAGGAACTTGACCGTAAAAGGTTTTGCGCTCCGCTATGACAGTAGCATTCTTGTCGGGGATAGACTCATACAGGGCAAGAAAATCCTTTGCAGACCTCAATGCAAGTGCTTTCAATTTCTCATATTCATCAGCCGTAAGCAGTGCTTTTTCACTCTCGAAAAGCACATCTGAATCGGCATCTTTAATTGCAAGATCGGAGGCTTTTTCCCCGGCGATCACAACTTCCATACTGTCGGAAACATCCTCTCCCAACCATCTGAGATAAGAAGCAATCTCATCGGGCATCTTTGCCATTGCTATTTCAAGGCTTTCGCCACGGGTATATGCGCCGATATAATCAACCGCATAAAGCAACGTGTCGTTGCCGTTATGTTCCCATACACAGTATATTATCATGAAAAATCTTTCCCCCTCAGTCATTGATAAATCAGTTATGCTCTTTGCTCTTTCGGATATTGACTATTATAAATTCTTGCATACAGTCCATTTTGGCATAAGAGTTCAGCATGCTTTCCTTGCTCGACAATATGACCGTTGTCTACAACTAATATTACGTCAGCATTTTCGATGGTTGAAAGTCGGTGAGCAATTACAAAAGCCGTACGTCCCTTCATAAGCTCATCCATGGTTTGCTGTATCAAAAGCTCAGTACGGGTATCAACGTTACTTGTTGCCTCGTCAAGAATAAGAATAGGTCTATCGGAAAGATATGCTCTTGCAATTGTCAAAAGCTGCTTTTGTCCAGCACTGATATTGGTACTGTCCTCATTAATTTCGGTATCATATCCGTTAGGAAGAGCATCAATAAAGCTATCTATGTGCGCCTTTCTCGCTGCCTCCATTACCTCGTCTCGGGTTGCACCTTCTTTTCCGTAAGCAATATTATCATATACGCTACCCGAAAACAGCATCGTATCCTGCAATACCATACCGAACATTTCTCTGACATCGGTACGGCTCATAGCAGTAATATCCTTACCGTCAACAAGCACTTTACCCGATTTTGAATCGTAAAAGCGCATCAATATGTTGACGATCGTCGTCTTTCCACCGCCCGTAGGTCCTACGATTGCGATCTTTTCGCCGGGACTTACGTGCAGATTCAAATTTGCAATAAGAGGCTTATCGTCGGTATACGAGAAACAAACGTCCACGAAATCGACCGCGCCATTGACGGTTACATTTCCTTCGGATTCTATTTCTTCCATTTCCTCACCGTCGAGGTATTCATACACTCTTCTTGCCGAGGCAATCGTAGACTGTATCATAGACATACCGTTTGCGATAGATTCGAGAGGACCGGAGAAAAGCTTGGTATACATAATGAATGCTACAAGTGCTCCGACATTTACGCTACCGTTTATCACAAGGTACGCACCGATAACGCAGATTGCAACGTATGAAAGGTTGTTGATAAGTCCGACAATAGGGCTTACAAGCCCCGAGACAAAATATCCTTTTGCCGAATAGTCGGCATACTTTTTGGTAACGTCCTTGTATTTCTCGTTTTGCGCCTTTTCAATAGAGAAAATTTTAACGGCATCAAAGCAAGCCAAATTTTCCTCGCAAATACTATACAGTTTTCCCGATTGGGTACGAGAATCGTTAAAATGCTTTTCGCTTTTTGATGCAAGAACTGCGGAAAGCACAAGCGAAAGCGGCACAAATATAATAACCGCAACCGCCATAATGGGCTCTTGGGTGAAAATAATCACTGAAATCATTACGAGCTGAATAACGCCGTTAATGATAACGCCGAAAATGTCGTGTATTGAGCCACCCATAATCGAAACGTCATTCGTCATTCGCGATATAAATTCTCCGTTAGGAGTGCTGTCAACTACCTTGATAGGAATTCTTGCGATTTTCTCGCTCATTTTGATTCTTATCTTGCAAGTAAAGAAGCTGCTGACAGAGTAATTCATAACCGCCTTGGTCAATGCGCCGAGAAGCGCCGACAAAAGATATACCACCGCAAGAGTTATAATGCGGTTGTTAAACAATGAGGTGTCGATGGGAGTACCGATGTCAAGGAGATCATATATCTGATTTGTAAGATTTCCGAGAATTTCGGGTGCCGTCATAGCAAGATATGCAGATCCTATGCTTAAGACAGTAGCAAGAGAAAGCCAATGAATAATGCCAAGCGAATCCTTCATAATTCTAAGGATTACCTTTGCAGAGCTGAGTCCGTTGCTCTTTTTATTCTTCTTCATGTGCGCCCTCCTTTCTGCCGCCAAGCTGTGAATCTGCGATTTCGCGGTATATGGGACAGGACGAAAGAAGCTCTCTGTGTGTTCCAACTCCGATGATTCGGCCGTTATCTAACACGTATATACGATCAGCGCTCATTGCCGTGCTGATACGTTGTGTTGCGACAATTCGGCTCTTGCCGCGAAGAAGTGCAGAATAATTTTCTTTGATCTCGCTTTCAGTGAGGAAGTCCAACGCGCTGAAGCTGTCGTCAAAAATATATACGTCAGCTTCTTTGATTACAGTTCTCGCCATGTTCAGTCTTTGACGCTGACCTCCGCTAACATTTTGACCGCTGCCTACCAAAATATAGTCAAGTCCTTCTTCGTGCGAGTCAACGAACTCTGCCATTTTGGAAAGTCTTAAAGCTTCATAAATTTCATCATCGGTTGCATTCGGATTGCCCATCTTGATGTTGTCTCTTACAGTTCCTTCAAAAATCTGGGCTTTTTGCAGTGCAACCGAGAAATGAGAGCGCACATCCACCTTGCGCATATCTTTATAAGAGGCATCACCAATCATGATTTCTCCCTCACTCGGTTCAAAAAGTCCAGCGAGTAGCTTTATTAGCGTACTTTTTCCGCTTCCCGTGCCCCCAATAAGCGCGACGTGCTCGCCTTCCTTGATGGAAAGCGATATATTTTCAATAACACTTTTGGTTGAATTGGGATACGTAAAGGAAAGATTGCGTATTTCCAAATCAAAGCCGTTTGGAATTTTTCCTTCACCTTCCGGTATTTTTTCTTCATCCGGACTTGAATGAATTTCATTCAAACGCCGCATGGATACTTTCACCTTGGGGAGCCAAGCGAGCGTCCAAGATATGCTGATAACAGCATTGGTAATCATTCCGATGTATTGAAGCACGGCAATAATACCACCTGTGCTGATACCCGAGCCTGCCTGCGCTCTGATACCTCCAAAGTAAATTACGGCAACGGTAGCAAGATTAAGAAGCAACATAGCAAAGGGATCGACCATTCCTCCACGAGTATTGGCGCGTATCATATATTTCGCCATTTCCTCGGTTGCAAATTTGGCTCTGCCGTGCTCGCGCTTTTCATTGTTGAATGCTCTGACAACGCGAAGCCCCGAAAGACGTTCTCTCACGATCTTGTTTTGCATATCTACGTACTTATCCGATTTATCCCACATATCATAAAGCGGGCGCATAAGGATAAGCACCAAAATAAGAATTGGAGGAATAGACAGCATAAATACCGCAGACAATACGGGATCGGCTAAGAATGCAAGAACAGCCGAACCGATGAACATAACCGGAACCGTGAAAAGAGTATAGGGTAAGCTCGTGATGGTTCCCTCAACGTTCCATATATCGTCGGTGGCTCTTGTCAGAAGTCCCGAAGGACCTATTTTCGTATAATCCGTATAGGATAACGAATTAATCTTTTCAAAGGTGCTGCGGCAAAGGTCGGACGAGTAACCGGCTGAAATGCTTGTATTGAGCTTGGCAGAAATCACGTTCGCAATAACTGAAACGATTGCTAACAATACCATTATCACTGCATATTTCCATACGAGTGATATGTTTTGCTCCGAGATGCCTTTTTCTACGATCTCACTCATAACGAACGGCATCAAAAGCGCACATATCATTCCGATACCATCAATTAAAGCAACACTGACGAGCTTTTTTCGATAAGGTTTTAATAATTCAAGTAGTTTTTTCATTTTCTTTTATTTGTCTTTGTTCTTTTAGATGTGTGGTTGTGTAAACCTCCACCTTCCGAGAAAAAGCATAAAGCACCCGTGAGCTGCCACGGGTGCTTTATAAAATAAAAAATGCCCGAGGCGTAACTCTACGCACCGGGAGCAATTAAGTATTGAATACCCAATTATGCTTGTATATCCTCGGAGGCGAGTACGATAAAATTGATAGAACGATCGTTGTAATTGATGTTAGTCATTGTATTCTCCTCCTTTCATAAAAATTTTCAAATGGTATTATACCACAATTTTCCGAGTTTGTCAATAGAATGTTGGTTGATTTTTAAGAGAGAAAAAATATTATTCTTGAATTCTACAAAAACGGCGACGTGATTGCTCACGCCGCCATAACATTTTTCGGGGGCTTCAAAGTTAAACGAAGATAATATTTACGATACGTCGCTCATTATCGCCAATATAAGTTTTGCTCCGAGCTTGAACGCATATGTAAAGATTTCACGTTCGTTGATGTCGGTCAACTCGTTATAGCAATCATCGAATTTTTCAAGCAACTCTTTTTGCTGATCATTTAAAGTTGACAGCAAGTTGTCGTGATGATCGGCTATGTATCCCATCAATTGCTTTGTTTCCTTGTCTTGGCTTCTGCAATCGGTGTTGGGACAGATGTTGCCATAGAACAATTCTTCAAGGATATATCTCATTTATAGATGACCTCCTTGAGAACAGTTTCTTCCGCGCTTGCCTTGACATTGTTCATCTCGGCAACCCAACGGAGCATATCGCGAGCTTTCAAATCCTCGTCAACACCTCTTTCGGTAGCAAGGCGGCTTATGATGCTTTCAAGCATTTCATTTGCTTCAAGGTCGATTTCGTGTAACCGAGCATTCAACTTGCCCTCGGTCAGAAGCGTAGTGTACCTTCCGCGACGATGATTTTTGATATAATCAAGATAAAACTGCCCGTACTTGCCAATTTGATAATTGGTTTGTTCGGGCAGTTTCATTTCTGGAATAAGACGCCCGTTTTCTTTACGATAGGTTCCACCAAGTTTTTCGTACAATGTTTTCATTACAGTATCTCCATTCAAATTATTATTTGCGATATATACTGTATCGATTGTCTTTACCACTTGTTTTTGAAACCTTCGTTACGGCGCGTCAGCTAACCACGCGGGTGTTTTTCTTTATTTTCTTGTGGGGGGAATCAGCTTCACGTCTTCCTCGGGGGTGATGCCCACCTTGCGGCAGAATTCCCGTGCCATCTCTTCTCCCGTGGGATCGGTGATGGCGTCCGGCGTGTGGGCGTCGATGCCCAGCACAAAGCGGTTGCCCACCTCGGCGGCGATGCGGTAGAACCGCTCGGAGGGATAATTGCGCTGAGCGGTCAGACCGAGAATATTCACCTCCAGCGGAATGTCCATTTCCTTGATGGCCTGGCAGAAGGGAAGCATATGACGGCGGTAGGTCTCGTCATCGCCCAGGAAATTTACCAGATCGGGATGGGCCAGATAGGTGAAGCGGCCGGTGCTCAGTCCCCGCAGCACCTGGGAGGTGTGGCGGATCAGATCCTCTTCCTTCTCGGTGGGGAGGAAATTGTGCTCGTAGCCGATTTCATTCCCGTCCAGATGCTGACCGAGAATCAGGTAATCCAGATCAAAGGGGCGGATCAGATCCAGCAGATCCTCAAACAGATCCGGATAATATTCCGCCTCCAGACCGAGCTTAATATCGATTCTGTCCTTGTATTCCTCCTTCAGGGCACGGATCGTTTTGCAGTACCCGTCCAGCTCCTCGGGCCGCATACGGAAGGTGGAGTAGTAATCGCCGGGGAAGATCTGGGGTGCGTGATCGGCAAAGCCAAGGGTGGTGAGGCCGGCGGCAATGGCCGCCTCAATATATTCTCTTTCCGTCCCCTGTGCGTGGCGGCACCGGACGGTGTGGGTATGGTAATTGTTTTTCATAAAGATTCTCGATTCTGTCAAAGGGTAGGGCATAAAAAAGTCCCGTATTATGATAGCACAAAACGGATCGCCGTGCAAGGGCGGACGGCGGAATTTTCCCCGTAAGTATTTACGAAAATGCGTTGATTTTTCCACGGTATACCAGTATAATGTAAACAGAAACATAAATAATAACGGAGGAAATACTATGAAAATCGAAGAAATACTTTCCTATGTGGATCATACCCTGCTTTCTCCCGCCGCAAGCTGGGAGGAAATCCGTCAGATCTGCGACGACGGTATGAAGTATAAGGTAGCATCCGTGTGCATTCCCGCAGACTACGTGGCCCGTGCATCGGAATACCTGGCAGGCCGTCTGCCCGTGTGCACCGTCATCGGCTTCCCCTGCGGCTACGCCACCACGGCCGTCAAGTGCGCAGAGACCGCTGATGCGGTGAAGAACGGCGCATCCGAGATCGATATGGTTATCAATATCGGCCGTCTGAAGGACAAGGATTACGACTACGTTCTGAATGAAATCCGTGCCGTCAAGGAAGCCTGCGACGGAAAGCTCTTGAAGGTCATCATCGAGACCTGCCTGCTTACGGAGGAGGAGAAGATCCGTATGTGCGAGATCGTGTCCGCATCCGGTGCCGACTTTATCAAGACATCCACGGGATTCTCTACCGGCGGTGCCACCCCGGCGGATATCGCTTTGTTCGCGGAGCACGTGGCGGATCACGTGAAGATCAAGGCCGCCGGCGGCATCCGTTCCATCGCCGATGCGGAGAATTTCATCCGGTTGGGTGCCACCCGTCTGGGCACCAGCTCCATCGTGAAAATCGTAAAGAACGAACAATTGGGAAGTTACTGAAAGGAGATAGGTTATGTCTACCCCTCATAACAGCGCCGCTCTCGGCGATTTTGCCAAAACCGTCCTTATGCCCGGCGATCCCCTTCGCGCCAAGTTTATCGCGGAGAATTTCCTTACTGATGCCCGCCTTGTAAATAACGTGCGCGGTATAAACGGCTATACGGGTACCTATCAGGGTGTTCCCGTTTCCGTAATGGCCAGCGGTATGGGCATTCCCTCCATCGGCATCTATTCCTATGAATTGTACACCCAGTACGGTGTGGAAAATATTATGCGCATCGGCTCCGCCGGTGCCATGTCCGAGGACGTGCACGTCCGGGATATCGTCATCGGTATGGGTGCCTGCACCAATTCCAATTTCGGCGATCAGTACAAGCTGTCCGGCACCTTTGCTCCCATCGCATCCTATACGATGATGCGCACCGCCATTGAGTCGGCGGAAGCCGTGGGTGCACGGTATCATGTGGGCAACATTCTTTCCTCCGACACCTTCTATTCCGATGACGAGGGCGGAAACGCCGGCTGGATGAAGATGGGCGTGCTGGCCGTGGAGATGGAAGCGGCCGGTCTGTATATGACTGCCGCAAGACTGAAGAAGAACGCTCTCGCTATCTGCACCATTTCCGACAGCCTGATCACAGGCGAAGCACTCCCCCCGCTGGAAAGACAGAATTCCTTCACACAGATGATGGAGATTGCCTTGAGAACGGCGGTGAAGCTGAATGGCTGATATCAAACGGGTATTCCTGATTGTCCTGGATTCTCTGGGGATCGGTGCCGAACCGGATGCGGAGGCATTCGGGGACGTGCCGGACTGCAATACCTTTCGCCGGATTTCGACGGATCCTGCCTTCCGTGCCGATACGGTACGGCGACTGGGCATGGGCGAAATCGAGGGCGTAGAGTGGCTGGGTGAGGGAGAGGATTCCCAAATCATCGGTATGCGCCTGCGGGAAAAATCCCGGGGCAAGGATACCACCACGGGCCATTGGGAGCTGGCGGGCGTCGTGTCCGAGCGGCCCATGCCCACCTATCCCGACGGATTTCCGGAGGAGGTGCTGGCGAAATTCCGTCAGGCAACCGGTCGGGGCGTGCTTTGCAACAAGCCCTATTCCGGTACGGACGTAATCCGTGATTACGGTCGTGAGCATCTGGAAACGGGGGATCTGATCGTTTATACCTCCGCGGACAGCGTGTTCCAGATTGCTGCCCACGAGGACGTGGTGCCCGTGGAGCAGCTGTACGAATATTGCCGAATGGCAAGAGAGATTCTGAAGGGTGAGCACGGCGTGGGCCGTGTGATTGCCCGCCCCTTTACGGGAGCGGATCCCAATTTCACCCGCACCGCCAATCGGCGGGACTTCTCCCTGACGCCGCCCGCACCCACCATGCTGGATGCCATCAAGGACGCCGGTCGGGACGTGATCGCCGTAGGCAAGATCAGCGATATTTTTGCCGGTCGGGGTGTGACCCGCTCCATCCATACCCACTCCAATACGGAGGGAATGGAAGTGACCGCCCGGCTGGCAAAGGAAGATTTCCACGGACTTTGCTTTGTGAATCTGGTGGATTTCGATATGGTCTACGGCCACCGCAACGATATCTCCGGCTATGCAAAGGCGTTTGCCGAATTTGATACCTGGCTGGCAACGTTTTTGCCTCTCCTGGGCGAGGACGATGCTCTCATCATCACCGCCGATCACGGATGCGATCCCGGCGATGACAGCACGGATCATACAAGAGAATACGTGCCCTGCATGATGTACGGGAAGAAGCTGCGGTATGAAAAGAGCGGCGGCACCCGTCCCACCTTTGCGGACGTGTCCGCGTATGTGTGCGATATGCTGGGCGTGGAATACCATGGCGCCGGCAAGATCGACCGATCCTGCCTTGAGCTTGCCGAGGACAGACTGCTGGAGATTGCCAAAGCGGGCATGAGCGCAGCCTACGCCCCCTATTCCGGTTATAAGGTAGGGGCGGCACTCTTGGACGAGAGCGGACAGATCTGGCGCGGCTGCAACGTGGAGAACGCATCCTACGGTGCCACCATCTGTGCCGAGAGAACGGCCGTTACCTATTGGGCACAGACCGGCGCGGCGGCAGAGGGACGGAAGCCCGTGGCTATCGCCGTCGTTGGCGGCAAGGATGGCGTGATCACCGATTTCGCACCGCCCTGCGGCATCTGCCGCCAGGTGATGATGGAATTCTGCGACCCCGACACCTTCCGCATTATCCTGACAAACGGAAAAGAGATCCGTTCTTACACACTTGCCGAAATTCTGCCTTTGGGATTCGGTCCCGCCAAATTGGACTGAGAGGGTAAGAAACTATGCGTGTATACGATCTGATACAGAAAAAGAAAAACGGCGAGGCGCTGTCGTCCGCGGAGCTGGAATTCCTGGTGATGGAATATACCGAGGGAAGAATCCCCGATTACCAGATGGCGGCCTTCGCCATGGCGGTGTATTTTCAGTCTATGACTGCCGAGGAAACGGCGGCACTGACCGATGCCATGGCCCGTTCCGGCGATACGGTGGATCTGTCCTGCTTTGGGGATCTGTCGGTGGACAAGCATTCCACCGGCGGCGTGGGCGATAAGACCACGTTGATCCTTGCGCCCATCGTGGCATCCCTCGGATGCAAGGTGGCAAAGATGTCCGGCCGAGGCCTGGGCCACACGGGCGGTACCGTGGATAAGCTGGAATCCATCCCCGGATTCAAGACCACCTTGACCGGTGAGGAATTCCTCTCCCAGGTTACCGAGATCGGCGTGGCCGTCATCGGCCAGAGCGGCAATCTTGCTCCCGCCGATAAGAAGCTGTACGCCTTGCGGGACGTGACCGCCACGGTGGATTCGATCCCCTTGATCGCGTCCAGCATTATGAGCAAAAAATTGGCCGCCGGCTCTCACTCCATCGTTTTGGACGTGAAATTCGGCAGCGGTGCCTTTATGAAGACCGAGGAAGACGCGGCAGCACTTGCCCGCGCTATGGTGGATATCGGTACGGCCTGCGGCCGGAACGTCAGCGCCGTGCTCACCAATATGGATATCCCTTTGGGCTGCGGTATCGGTAACGCTCTCGAGGTGGAAGAGGCTATGGAAGTCCTCCGGGGCGAAGGCCCTGCCGATCTGCGTACGGTGTCCGTGGTTCTTGCTTCCCATATGGTGGCCCTTGCTTTGGGCATCACGGTAGAGGAAGCAAAAGTTCGTGTGGAGGATACCCTCAACACAGGCCGTGCGTGGGATACCTTCCGACGTTGGATCACCGCCCAGGGCGGCGACGGTGCGGTGTGCGACGATCCCTCCGTGATGAAGCGATCCTCCATCATTCGGGAGGTGCGTGCTCCCCGCAGCGGATACATCACCCATATGAATACGGAAAAGATCGGCGAAGCCGCCGTGGTATTGGGCGCGGGTCGTGCCCGTAAGGAGGACGATATCGACCCCGCCGCCGGCTTGCGGATTCTGAAAAAGACCGGCGATTTTGTCCGGGAGGGCGAGATACTGGCCTATCTCCATACGGAGAGGGAAGAAGCCTTCCGTGAGGGCGCGTCCCGTTATCTGGATGCCATCGAAATTGGCGATGCTGCACCGGAAACGATGCCTCTCATCTCCCGCATTATCCGGGCAGAAGAATAAAAATAAAAGGGCTGTGAAACAGCCCTTTTCCATTTACGGATTGCAAATCTTACACGGCTCGTATCCCCGGGATACAAGATCCTCTCGGGTGCCGGAGAAGCTTTCCCGGTTTCCTTCTTTGATCTTCGCGACACTGGAGCAGGCGGGATCGTGGAACTTTTTCGAACTGCGGTTCAAAACGTAGGTGCAGGATATTTCCTCTGCCGGAGTATCGGTGACGGATTCGGTCTCGGGCGGTTCGGTTACGCTTGTGGAGGTGATGGGTGCCCAGATATCGTCATTCAGGGTGAAAAACTCAATGCCGTCCGCAGGATCGGCTGATTGACAGCCGCACAGAATCAGGGTGAGCAGGGTAAGGAGTAAAGCCAGCTTTCGCATTTGTTGACAACTTTCGCGTTTTTTCTATAGTATACACCACAGCCGCCCAAAATGCAATAGGGGTGTTTTGGGCTCGCCGGCATAGATTTTTGACAAAAAATCCTGTGTGAGTTTGCTGTTTTTCTCCACTTACTCCATTGACGGCACATGGCGATTGTGCTATGATAAAGGAAAATTCCACGTATGGCTGTGAGGATCCCATGAAACATCAATCCCTTCTGAAAATCGTTTTGTGCGCTATGTTGGCGGCCCTTGTCTGTGTGGCTACCATGATTATTACCGTTCCGTCCCCCTTGGGCGGATTCCTTAACCTGGGCGATGGCCTTGTGCTGCTGTCGGGTTGGCTGCTCGGTCCCCTTTACGGATTCCTCGCCGCCGGTCTTGGCTCCGCTTTGGCGGATCTGTTCCTCGGATACGCATTCTACGTGCCCGGAACCTTCCTTATCAAGGGCCTGAGCGCCCTTCTGTGTGCCTTGCTGATCCGTGCCCTCGGCCGGGTTATCCACAGACGTCCCCTTTCGTTTATTGGTGCGGGCCTGGTTGCGGAGATCGAGATGGTCGTCGGTTACTTTGCCTATTCCGCCATATTCCAGGGAGAGGGATGGGGTGCCATCGTTTCCGTTCCCGGCAATGCGGTGCAGGGCATCGCAGGCATCTGCGTCTTCACCGTTCTGGCGGCGGTGTTTGAGAAATACCGCATCACGCGTATATTTGATACTACCAACAAGGATTGAAGCATCTGCGGATGCTTCTTTTTCTTTGGCGGCTGCCCACGCCTTTGCCTTGCTTGACAATCCAGCCCCATCATTGTATAATGTTATCATCGGTATCTATATTCTGGCGTAAGTGGGGTATCCTGTTAAGGGAGGATACGGTACACTCTGTGAGAGGCGGTGAGCTTGTGGGAAAAGAGAAGAAAAGCGGTCTTTTGGGTACTGCCGCAGTGATGGCAGTGATCGTCTTTGCCGCCAAGGCCCTGGGACTTCTCCGGGACACGCTTGTCGCCAATGCCTACGGCATGACCGCCACGGCGGTGGCCTACGAAACCGCCAGCCGTCTGCCGGTTCTGATTTTTGATTTCGTCATCGGCGGCGTGGTATCCGCGGCCTTCATTCCCGTGTTCAGCGATCTTTTGGTGCGGGAAGGGAAGAAGTCCGCCATGCATTACGCGGCCTCCTACGTGAATCTCATTTTCCTTTTGACAAGCATCCTCACCGTGGCAGGCGTTGTGTTTGCCTCCCCCCTGGTGGATCTTCTGGCGCCGGATTTGGCCCCGGAGGTCAAGGGGCTGGCGGTGGAGCTGACACGGATCATGTTTCCTATGGTGATTTGTACCGGTTTGGCCTTCTCCTTCGTGGGAATTTTGCAGTCCATGGGTGAGTTCCGCATTCCCGCGCTGATCAGTCTGGTGTCCAATCTGATTATGGTGGGATACCTCCTGTTCTTAAGAGAGCGATTCGGTATTTACGGCCTGGCCGTGGCCATGCTGTGCGGATGGGGCGCCCAGGCGCTCGTTCAGGTGCCGAAGCTCAGACAGCTGGGCTTCCGCTTGTCTCTTCGCGCGGGAATTGTGTCTCCTCATATCGTCCGCAGTCTGAAGCTGGCCGTGCCGATCCTGATCGGCACCTGGACACAGCCGATCTGCACGGTGATCAATACCAATTTCGCCTCCGCTATGAACGACGGACGGGCTATTCCCGCCCTCGGATACGCCAATCGGCTGTATACCATTATCGTGGGCGTGTTTGCCTTCGTGGCAACCAATTTGCTGTACCCTTATTTCTCCCGGGCTGTTGCCACCGGAGATACGGGCACGTCCCGCCGGCTTACGTTCACGTCGGTGAAAACCTTGTCCTTTATCATTGCGCCCATTTCCGTGGGGCTGGCCGTCCTGGCAAAGCCCATCACGGCCATTCTCTTTGAAAAAGGTGAGTTTACCCCGTCGGATACGGCCCTGACCGCTGCCGCTCTGCGATGCTTCGCCATCGGCATGCTGTTTATGGCCGCCAATGAGGTGTTGAGCAAATCCTTCTTCGCCGAAAACCGGCCGAAGATTCCTATGATGACTTCCCTGATCGCTATGGCGGTCAATATGGGATTGGTGGTGGTTCTGTCCCGCTTCGGTATCGGCGGAATCGCCATTTCTTCCGGCATAGCCGTGATCGTGCAGTGTGTCGGCAACGCCATTGCCTACTGTCGGGTGTTCCGCACCCGATTCCCCGGAGCGGATCTGTGGGATGTGGGAAAATCCGTCCTCGCCGCTCTTCTTATGGGCGGGGTGGTAGGTGTATGCCTGCCCCATCTGCCCGGCGGATATCTTTTGCAGGCGGTACTGTCCGTTCTGATCGGCGCGGCCGTGTATGCTGCTGCCACTGCGGTTCTTCATTCGGAGGAAACGTGGTTTGTTCTGTCTCGCCTGACGGGCAAAAAAGAAAATAACGAGGTGGACTAATGAAAATTCGTGTTCTTCACTGTATTTCGGACAGCAACATCGGCGGTGCGGGCAGACTGCTTCTGCACCTTCTCCGCCATTTCGACAAGGACGTATTTGAGGTCACGGCCGTGGTGCCCAAGGGATCGGATCTGGTGCCTCGAATCAAGGATTGCGGTATCCCCGTCATCGAAACGGAGCACGGGCGGGACGCATCCCACGATCGGGGCGGCATTCAGGAACTGTGCGGCATCATGCGCCGGGTAAAGCCCCATATCGTCCATACCCATTCCTCGCTGGATGCCAAAATCGCTGCCTATCTCTGCGGCGTGAAGTGCCGTATCTATACACGCCACAGCGTGTTTGATCCGCCCAAAAAACTGACTACCTTCCCCGGAAAGCAGATCGCGGGACTGGTGAACAATACTCTGGCTACACGGATCATCGCCGTAGCTCAGGCGGCAGCGGATATCCTGACCGCCACCGGCGTAAAGGACGAAAAGATCACCGTGATCCTCAACGGCGTGGAGCCTCTGACGGCATCTCCGGCAGAGGAACGTGCCGCATTGCGCGAAAAACTGGGATTCGCCGAGGGGGATTTCGTTTGCGGAATCTCCGCGCGGATGGAGCCCTATAAGGGACACTCCTATCTGGTACAAACCGCCAAGGCGGTTTGTGCCCTCCGGCCGGAGGCCAAATTCCTTGTGATGGGTACGGGCACCTCCTATGAGGAAACGGTACGGCTGGCCAACGAAGCAGGCTTGGACGGAAAGATGGTCTTCACCGGCTTCGTTACCGACGTGGTGCCGTATTACAGCATTATGGATCTGTCCCTGAACTGCTCCTGGGGAACGGAGGCCACGTCCCTGGCTTTGATCGAGGCCATGAGCCTGGGCCTGCCGGCAGTGGTTACCTCCTTCGGCGGCAATCCGGGCGTGATTGAGGACGGTATGAACGGATTCTTAGTGCCCGAGAAGGACAGCGCCGCCATGGCGGAGGCCATTGTGCGGATTATGAACGATAAGGAACTGTACGCCCAGCTTTCGGCAGGTGCCAAAAAGCGATTCGGCGAGAAATTCACTGCCCGTGCTATGACGGAGCAGCTGGAAAATGTGTATAAGGAAGAATGCCGCCGCTGCGGCTTTATGAAATAAGAAAAAGACAGGAGGGATTTCCATGGGAGGATGGCGAAAAGCGCTTTTGTGCCTTTGCGTGTGCGGAGCATTTCTTTCGCTGTTCATGCCGGTGTACGCGGATGAGAATATGACGGTCCCGGCGGATGCCGTGGAAATCATGGATGCCTATACGGACACGGACGGCGCGGTGCTGGACGGGTTCGCGACGGAGGGGGCCGGCGGCTGGACGCCGGCTACGGGATTGTCCGCGGTGCGTCTGCACACACGGGAGGACGTTTCCGTATTGCAGACGGTTCCCTCTGTGCCCGAGGGCAGTGAATATACGATTATGCGGAATTTCCCCGCCGGGGAAGAGCCTAATCTGATGGCCGCCGCCCAGGTGCGGACCCAGATTATGGTGTCGGGAAATACGGAGAAAACCCACACCGTGCGTATCCGTATGTATTCCGGTATGAATACGTGGGAGACCGAGACCCGGATTTCGGCGGGAAAATGGTACACTCTCACGGCGGACATCAGCGAGTGGAAATACCGCACCACGGTCCATATGATGGAGATCACCGTTTTCAACGAGGGTGAGTTTTTCGGATTTGCCCTGGGCAACGTGTGTGCCGGCGGTGAGGCCGATCTGAGCGTGGCGGAAAAATTTATGACCTTCGGCTTTACTGTCACAGGCGGTGAGGCGGAATATCGGGACGGCGTATATTTTCTGAACGCCGGAGAGGACGGAAATATGACTCTCGTGGCGGATGCTGTCCGCCCCTCTTACGAGACAAAGGAAGGCAAATACGCGCTGCGGGTAGTGCTGGATCAGGCCGACGCAGGCGGCCATATCTCCCTGGCAGTGGCCGACGGCCCCGTGGGCGTCTCCTACTTTACCATTGCTTCCACTGTGCCTACATACTACGGAGAGAATACCTACCTTCTCCCCTATGATGCGGATATCCCGCTGTATGCTTATCGACTCAGCTTTCGCGGACTTCATGCCGACGGGGCAGAATCGGTGATCCTGCGGGAGGTTTCCCTGGAATATTTTCCTCCCGACGATGTGTCCCTCGGTAAGATCACCGAGTGCGCGCTTTCCTCTGATATGAGCACGCTCAGCGTGCGGGGTACGCTGCCCAACGAGGTGGTAACCGCTCATATCGGCGGCACCGTCGGTCTGTTTGAGATCCCCGTGTGGGCAGACGTTGCGACGGTGCTTCGGGAAAGCGATCCTCTTGCCACCATCCGTGTATCCACGAAGTTTAATATGTCCGTGGATATGAGCGGCCGCAAAAATCTGGCAACAGCCAGCCGGTATCTGCTGGCCATCCTGACGGAGGATGGCCCCCTGCCCATAATACCCGCCCGATTTGCGGCCCGCATCGGCACGCCCAGTACGGGATATCTGTCGGTGGTGGGCTTGTACGGCGCACCGACGGCGGATGTGTTTGAGGCCAACGCTTCCTCTGTTACCGTAGATATTTTCGTGGATCGGCTTCTTGGCGGAGTGGAAGGCATCGGCAGCGGCGGACAGCTGCTTGTTCGCGGCGGACAGTACTACTATCTGGATGCCGCCTACCTGAAGGAGCTGGATCGGCAGATCCGGTTCTATGCGGCATCGGATATGGAGATCTACCTTCGTCTGGTAAGCGCTACGGATATGAGCAGCCTGCAGTATACGCGAAGTGCCGCCGGTGCGGAATACTTTGCTTTCGATACCCGCAGCGAAGCCGGCGTCAATGCCCTTTGCGCCGTTACGGAGTACGTGGCATCCCGCTATCCCTCCGTTTGCGGATTTATCGCGGGCGAGAGAATGGATATGGTTTCCTACAACGGCACCGAGACGGAGTCCGTAGCCGAGTACGCCCGGATGTGCGCGGACACCATGCGGCTGATCTACAACAGCGCTGTGACCCACATTCCCGACGTGTTCGTGCTGGCGCCTATCGGGCATACAGAGGATGATACGGAGGACGGCCGGTTTGATCCCGTGCTCTTTTCTGTGCATCTGGCGGATGCGATCCGCCGTGACGGAGAGATGCCCTGGGCGATGATGTACATATCGGACAATTCCGGTGAAATGATCGGCCACGTCCAGAACATCTTTGCGCAGATCCGCGGAATGGGAAAAAGTGTCCCCCGGGAATTTGTGCTGATGTGGGAGCCCACGTACGATTACGATGCAGATCTGCTTCTGGCGGAGTATAACGATCGCTGTGCGATGGCACAGAAAGCAGGCGCCCGTGCCTTGTTCCTGTCCGTTGCGGGACAAAAGGATGTCGATGCCATATGCGCCGAATTGAAGAATACCGTGGACGACAGCTATTCCACCCGTCAGCTGAGTGTACTCTCGGGCAGAGTGTTGGCCGAGACTACGCGATATTGGGGTGAATATCTGTGGTGTGATTTTACCCAGTCCTACAGCACCCTCGGGTGGCTGGCGGGAAGCGGATGCGCTCGGCTGATCTCCCATGCGGGAGGATTTTCCTCCGGCGTTCGTTCTCTGCACGCCGTTTTCGGCGCGGAGGAGGAGAGTGAAATCGGTCCCGTACAGGGAAATATTCTGCTTCCCAACGAAAGAACGGAAAACATGGGCTTTGCGCCCTACGTAATATACACCCTGCAGGTAGTCACCGAATGGGAGAGCGTCACCTCGGCGGAGGTAGTGTTCGTATTTGGCAGCGGAGACACCCGTGCGGAATACAGGACCACCGTTCCCACCGGCGTGCCGGTGCGGGTTCTTTGCGATCTGACGGAGTTTTCCGCCGCCGCGGAGGTCAATTATACCGCCGTTACCGTGCGGTGTGATTCGGCGGCCTCAATGGATATTCAGAAAATCGAGTGCTGCAGCAACGTCTATTCCGGTGAGGAGCTGTCCCGCCTGTACCGCCACAGAGAGACTCGCTACGAGGTGGAGACGGAGATACGCGCGTCGGAAATGAGCCGCGCCCAGTGGGCATTGTGCATCCTGCTCGGCATGGGTACCGTAACGGCCGTGGCTCTGCTCAGCCGACGGGATAAGGAGAAGGAATGAATCGGTATCGGATCATGACACTGGCGGCGGCTTGTGTCGCAGTGCTGGCAGGCATTGCCTACCGTGTGTGGGGAGAAGCCTCCCTGGCGGTGGTGCTGCCCGTGATGTGTGCGGCGTTTTTCGCCATCGCCGTGATCTCGTACAGAGAAGCTCGGGCGGCAAAGCTCCGGGGATTTATCGCCCTTTTGCCCGCCTTGGCGGCGATGCTGGTGGCGCTGTTCGCCACCGTAGGTATGATCGTGTATTTTATTGGGTAAATAAAAAAAGGCTGTTGCGGTTGCAACAGCCTTTTGTCGTATGAAACGAGTCCCAATTCGGAAAAGTGTTTTCCGCGGAAATCCATAGGGGAATAAGCGGTAGGGCGGGGGCTTGCTCCCGCCGGGTTAAACCGATCTTGTCATTCAAGGCGGCGGGACACGAGGCCCCGCCCTACAAAACGGATGATCGTCAAGCGCAGGAGTGCAAAAGGTAATTGGAGTAAAACATAAACGGATTAGTGCTTATTGGCTTAGTTTATGTATGATGTTCATGAAACACTCATCCTTGCGGATAGAATGATAACATTTCCTTTCATCCGAGCAAAGAACGCGCCGGAGGTCCTTTTTTGCCGATATTTTCTCTTCTGCTTCAATTTCTTCTCCTATTACACTGTAAACGTCGTATACAAAACCATGTTCCTGGTTGTCGTACGCATTTGCATAGTGAAATGCTTCTTCAAGGTACGTAATACAGTCTTCGTAATTTTCATTAGTTGCATAAGCGCAGGCAACTGCTTCACAGCATACAGAAATTTCCTTATAGAACAAACCTGTATCGTTAAACTCACGCAGTACATTGATGGCGCGTTTTCCTTCCCGTATCGCTTCGTCCGGGTTATTATTGCGAATATGATATTCCAATATCCAATGAAGCACCAGAGAATATTCAAAAATACTTTGATACATCACTTCTTTTGAAAGGTGAAGGGCCTCTTTATTTGCGTGCTGCTTCATTTCAATAATTGCCCGATCGACTTTAGGGTACAAACCTTTGCCGCCCATGATTTTTGCATTATAAGAACGTGCTTTATCGTAATCATTTCGGAGGATGGCTATTGAGGTCAAAAAATGATATGCCCATGCACGGCGATTATCATTTTCGGTGTTTTTGGCTGCCGTTTCAAAACCCAGCACCGCTTCTTTCAACAATATCTCCCGCTCATCATGTCCTTTGTAACGAGCGTTAATGAACTTATGTCGTGCCAATTCAAAAATCAGTTGATTATTATTGGGATATCGTGCCAGTGTTTTGGCGATAATGGCAATCGATCCATCTCTGTCTAATTCTTTTGATAGGCGATTGGCCTCTTTGATTGCTTCGGGAATTGTTTTCTTTTCCGCAATGTCGTAATTGAACAGATAGTCTAAAGAAACATCAAATATTTCTGCAAGCTGAGGCAGTAGAGTAATGTCGGGATAAGAGTTTCCCGTTTCCCATTTTGAAACTGCCGCTGTGGTTACGCCGAGCATCTCGGCGAGTTTCTCTTGAGTATATCCTTTTTTACGGCGAAGATCTACTATTGTTTTGTGCAAGTTCATTGCCATACTTCGATTCCTCCCATTTGGCTTTTGTTTTGTAAGCTTACAAATACATTATACAGGAAGTATACTTAAAAGACAATGGAGCGATTTTCTGTATGGTTGAGCAAAAATATAACCGATGGTTGAATTTTGGGTGTGGGGCACACAACACAAAAACAAAAGGAGACACCTTGCGGTATCTCCTTTTGCTTGGCGCGCCACGCAGGATTCGAACCTGCGACCTACCGGTTCGTAGCCGGGCACTCTATCCACTGAGCTAGTAGCGCATCGCCTAAGCGCCTATATATAATAGCACAAAGGTCCTTGTTTGTCAAGAGAAATTTTCAGAAAATCTGCGTTTTTTATTTTCGCGGGGGATTTGTGAGAATAAATGCTGCCCGAAGGGGTATGCAAGGCGCCGGATAGGGCGTGGTTGGACGGGGATTTTCGGTACATTCGTAACACATGCACCACAAAATATGGTGTTCGCGATAGAGTGTGTCCCGGAATCTGTACAAAAGTGCCAATTTTGGCCGCAGATTTTTCAAGATAATTCTACACATGGGCAATATATATAAATTATTATGACGTTTTTTGTTGTGTATTCTGTAACGAATTGGCTTGACAAGCCTCTCTTTTCCATATATAATAATCTTCGGCATATAGTGGCTTTGACACAATATATTGCGTTTCCGGCCAGAAACGCGCCATATTATGTGCTTGATATACATAAATTTAATTTTAGGAGAAGGCTATGCTGACAAAAATCATTAAGCGGGACGGCCGCGAAGTACCCTTTAATATAGAGAAAATTGCCAACGCGATTTTTAAGGCTGCACAGGCAGTTGGCGGCAGCGATTACGACCAGGCAATGGCTCTGGCCTGCGAGGTTTCCGAGAAAGCGGACAAAATCAGCCGCGAAACCGGGGCAACTCCTACCGTAGAACAGATACAAGATATGGTGGAGCATATCCTCATCGAGCGCGGACACGCCCGCACCGCCAAGGAATACATCCTGTACCGCGCGGAGCGTACCAAGGTTCGTGAGATGAGCACCCGTCTGATGAAGGTGTACGAGGATCTGACCTTCCAGTCCGCCAAGGACAACGATATCAAGCGTGAGAACGCCAACATCGACGGCGATACCGCCATGGGTACCATGCTGAAATACGGCTCCGAGGGTGCCAAGCAGTTCAACGAGCTGTACATTCTGGATCCCAAGGTGTCCAAGGCCCACATCGAGGGCGATATCCATATCCACGATCTGGACTTCCTCACCCTGACCACCACCTGCTGTCAGATCGATCTTCTGAAGCTGTTTGAGAACGGATTTTCTACCGGTCACGGCTTCCTTCGTGAGCCCAAGGATATTCGCAGCTATGCGGCCCTGGCCTGCATCGCCATTCAGGCGAACCAGAACGACCAGCACGGCGGTCAGTCCATTCCCACTTTCGATTATGCTATGGCTCCCGGTGTCAAGAAGACCTATAAGAAGCTCTTCGCGGACGGCATTATGAAGGCACTGGCGCTGATCGGTGCCGACGAGCCGGAAGCTGCCAAGGATGCGATCCTGGCCGATCTGGCAGAGCGGGGAATCGAGCCCTCCCTGGGCACCGCCCGTGAGGTGGAGAATGCTTTGCAGGCATCTCTTATTCCTTACTGCAAGGACGACGCGGCCCGCGTGGCATCTGTGATCCTTTCCTTCACCCAGAAGGAAGTGGAGCGTGCGACCTATCAGGCAATGGAAGCCCTCGTGCACAATCTGAACACCATGCACTCCCGTGCGGGTGCACAGATTCCCTTCTCCTCTCTGAACTACGGTACCGATACTTCCCCCGAGGGACGCCTGGTTATGAAGAGCATCCTTCTTGCTACCGAAGCCGGTCTGGGCAAGGGCGAGACTCCCATCTTCCCCATTCAGATTTTCAAGGTAAAAGAGGGTGTCAACTACAATCCCCAGGATCCCAACTACGATTTGTTCAAGCTGGCGTGCCGCGTTTCCGCCAAACGCCTCTTCCCCAACTTCTCCTTCCTGGATGCGCCCTACAACGCGCAGTATTACAAAGAAGGCGACATCAACACCGAGGTGGCATACATGGGATGCCGTACCCGCGTGGTGGCCAACTACTACGACCAGTCCCGTGAGATCGTGACCGGCCGCGGTAATCTGAGCTTTACCTCCGTGAATCTGCCCCGTATTGCCATCAATGCCCGCGGCAACGTGGACTGGTTCTTCGAGGAACTGGAGCGGAAGGTGCAGCTGGTGATCACCCAGCTTCTGGAGCGATTCAAGATCCAGTGCGGCAAGAGAGTGCGCAATTATCCCTTCCTGATGGGCAACGGAATCTGGATGGATTCCGACAAGCTGGGCGTGGACGACACGTTGGAGGAAGTGCTGAAGCACGGTACGTTGACCGTGGGCTTTATCGGCCTGGCCGAGGCGCTCAAGTCCCTGATCGGTGTGCACCACGGCGAAAGCGACGAGGCACAGCGTCTGGGTCTGGAGATCGTTGGCTTTATGCGCCGCCTGACGGATGAGGCTACCGTTAAGTACGGTCTCAACTTCTCCCTGATCGCAACTCCCGCCGAGGGACTTTCCGGCCGCTTCGTCCGTATGGACAAGAAGAAGTTCGGCGTGATTCCCGGCGTTACCGACAGAGATTACTATACCAACTCCTTCCACGTTCCGGTATATCACAATATTTCCGCCTACGAGAAGGTAAAGAAAGAGGGCCCCTATCACGCCCTTACCAACGGCGGACATATTACCTATATCGAATTGGACGGCGATCCGCTGGAGAATCTGGACGCCTTCGAGCAGGTAGTTCACTACATGAAGGAGTGCGGTATTGGCTACGGTGCCATCAACCATCCCGTGGACCACGATCCCGTTTGCGGATACACCGGCATCATCGGCAATACATGCCCCAAGTGCGGACGCAGTGAGGATGACGGCAACGAGCCCTTCGAGCGCATCCGCCGTATCACCGGTTATCTGGTGGGCACGCTGGATAATTTCAACAATGCCAAGCGGTCCGAGGTGGAAGATCGTGTGAAGCACGGTATGGGCGGCACGGTCGAGCAGATCTGATAAAATGGAAATGGGCTGCCGCAAAAAGCGGCGGCCTTTTTTCGAAAGTCTGTTGCAATTTGATGGAACGTACTGTATAATGGACACAGTGAGATAATGAAACCGGAGGGTTTTATGCAAGTGAAGAGAATTTTGGCAGCCCTTGCCGCTGCTGTGCTGGTGCTGTCTGCCTGCGTGCTCGTCGCAGCCGCAAGCAAGGAAAACGTGATGGCGGATGCCACCTACGTGGGGAATTTTAACATCTCCAGCTTCAACAAGGATTGGGAAGGGAAACCGGCGAATCCCACAAAGCTGATCGACGGTAAATACGGCGTGGGTCCTTCCAATACCGACGACAACATGAACGGTAAAATGAAGGATAAATACGCCTATCACACCGCAGACGGTGTGGAGGATTACCACGGCACCTATCTGTGGGGAATTACTTTCGAGCTGGATCGGGCCTATATGATTGACGGTGTCAGTGTGATGACAGCGGATCTGAGCACCTGCGGCATCGGAAATACGTATCCGATCCAGTGGGTGCAGAGAAGCTTCCATATCCTGGTGAGCGATACCGGTGAGGCGGGCTCCTGGCAGATCGCCCATAAAGCGGAGGATCTGCACACCGAATACGAAAACGGCGAGTACAAGTACGTGAAGCCGTCCAATTCCCGGCCTATGGGATATTTCGTGTATACGGCGGAATTTGAGCCGGTGTATGCCAAGTACGTTATGTATGCGGCAACGGATCTGTCCTCCGATGCGATCAGCCAGACCAATTGGGTGAATATGACCGAGTTGGAGGTATACGGCGTGGAAACAGCCGAAA
>JBGVKV010000025.1:0-3709 GCA_045123975.1 Eubacteriales bacterium
GATAATACCGATAGTACGTAGGGCCGGTGGTGGTGATCACCGACGGAGTCAGAAGGGGGAAAATGCCCACGGTAAGGCAAACGTAGAAGCAGATCTGATACAGCGCACGGCTCTTTTTCGTGATCATGAAGATGGCCGTAATGCAGCTCCACTCGCACACCTGCAGAGGAAGTTTGTCCAGAAGATTCTGCTCGGCAGGATTGCTGCTGCCCACGTAGAGCAGTCGCCAGAAGTAGGACATCTCCGCCAGAAGCATCACAAACGCAAAGATAAAACGGAAGTTTTCCTCATGCTTCCATTCCCGCAATGCATCCCGATACCGGTAGAGAAGGAATATACACGCCGCCATAAAGATCAGCGGGATAAAATGCTCGATGGAATAATACTGGAAGTCTCCCTTTTCGCCGTAGCCGAAGAAGCCTTCCTTGAAAAACTGAACCCATACTTCCATGTGTAAAACCTCCGTGAAAGTCCTATATGTCCAACACACGATATATGCAGTATAGCACAACTCCATTCCTTTTTCAATATTTTTCGGCACAAGATTTCTTAATTCTTCTTAAAACAAACCGCCGGGGAAGTCCCCGGCGATTCTCTTACCGATTTCGTTTGGTTTCCTTCCAGCCGTCGATCTCGCCACGCTCCAAGGCACCGATGATGCGCTCGTACAGTCCTCGATGCTGCACGTCAAACTGGCGGAGATAGTCCTTCATATAGGCACGCTCCGTATTACCGTCGGCGGGACAGGGGCTCTTCATCACGGGCAGATCGGCCCGTCGGACGAAGGCCTTGATATCCTTTTCCCGTGCGCTGATAAAAGGCCGGATCACGGTAATATCCTTACGGGTCATCTGGGTAATGGGGGAATAGCATCCGAAACGGCCCTCAAAGAACAGATTCAGCATGGTGGTGATCACCGCATCGTCATAATGGTGACCGAGAGCCAGTTTATTGGCGCCCAGCGACAAGGCGGCATCGTGCAAAGCGCCGCGGCGCATCATGGCGCACAAAGAGCAGGGATTGCTCTCCTTACGTGCATCAAACACGATCCGTGCGATCTCCGACTGGCGGATCTCGTAGGGCACGCCCAGCCGTCGGCACAGTTCCCTGATTCCCGCATAATCCGGCTCCGGTGCGGCAATGGATTCGGATTTGTGGAATCCCATATCCACGGTGAGGGCAATCACATCGTATTTCCGGGGATGAAACGCCCGCATGGCGGAGAGCGCGCACAAGAGCGCCAGCGAATCCTTTCCACCGGACACGCCCACGGCAATCACGTCCCCGTCGGCGATCATATCGTATTTATCCACCGCAAAGCGCAGTCGGCTCAGCAGTTTCTGCAATTCTTTCACAAGTTCTCCCCCTCGGTCACAAAATCCGCTAACGGGCATAGAATAAAGATGAATACATACAAAGGAGTCTGGGATGAAGATTTATTTGGATGCGGGGCACAACCCCACCAATCCCAACGCGGGAGCAGAGGGAAACGGATACAGAGAGCAGGATCTGGTGTATGAGATTGCCCGCCGGACGGCGGTGATCCTGCGGCAAAACGGGTTGGATGTGCGGCTGTCCCGCCCCACACCGGAAACCCAACTGGGCACGTCCAACGCCTCCTCCTTGGCGGCACGGGTGAACGATGCCAACTCCTGGGGGGCGGATTACTTCATCAGTCTGCACACCAACGCGTCAAGCATCACCTCGGCCTCAGGCTCGGAGGCATTCGTGTACACGGACGCCAGCCGTGCCTATCCCCTGGCACAGAACATACTTACCCAGCTGAACGCCGCAACGGGACTGCCCAATCGGGGCGTGTCCGTGCGGACCAATCTGTACGTGCTGCGGCGGACCCGCATGCCCGCTACCTTAGTGGAGCTGGGCTTTATCAGCAATCCGGTGGATGCGGATCTGATGGCCAATCAGCCGGAGCTGTTCGCACGGGGCGTGGCCAACGGCGTACTGGCTCATCTGGGTGAGTTGTAATCGGCGGAATTATTCCGTCTCCTCCATAAGATCCGGGCGTCGCTGTGCCGTCAGCTCCTCTGACTGCGCACGGCGCCATTTTTCTATATTGGCATGGTGGCCGCTGAGCAATACCTCCGGCACTTCCCTGTCCCGCCACACGGGGGGACGGGTGTACTGGGGATACTCCAGCAGCCCGTTTTCAAAGCTCTCATTTTCGTAACATTCGGGCAGAGGAAGCACACCGTCGATCAGCCGACACACCGCGTCCGCCACGATACAGGCAGGCAGTTCCCCGCCGGTCAGGACATAATCGCCCACGGACAACTCCTCATCCACGATCTCATCGATCACCCGCTGGTCGATGCCCTCGTAATGACCGCACAGCAGCACCAGACGGTCGTAGCTCAGGTATTCCTTGGCGATCTTTTGGGTGAACGTCCGCCCCCGGGGGGACAGATATACCACGTGCCGCTTTTCGTCCGCCGGTGCATCGGCCACGGCGGCCTGATAACAGTTATAGATGGGCGGTGCCGCCATCAGCATGCCCCGTCCGCCGCCGTAAGGCGTATCGTCCACCCGACGGTGCTTGTTCTCGGAATAATCCCGTATATTGATGGCACGGATGGACACCAGTCCCGCATCCCGTGCGCGGCCGATGATGCTTTCGCCCAACACGGCCTCGATCATTCCGGGAAAGAGGGTCAAAACGTCAATTTGCATGGCTGTCCTCCAAAAATCCATCGATCAGCTTCACGTAGATGCCCCCTTCGCGGGTATCCCCCTCCTCGCCGAGGGAGATTTCCTTCAGGAATTCGGGAACGCAGGGGAACATAAAGGTACTGCCGTCCTCCCGCTTTACCACGTAGATATCCTGCCCTGCCGGGGAAAGCACGTCACAGAGCACGCCCACGTTGCCGTATCGCTCGTCGATAACGGGCAAGCCGATCAGATCGGCGATAAAATGGGCACCGGGTGCCAAGGGAATATCCTTCCGGTCCGCATACAGAACCGTATCCCGATAGGGGATCGCCGCCTCCAGAGAGTCGATCTCGGCAAAGGTGGCAAGAACCATATTCTTCTGTACCGACGCGTGCGTAACCGTCAATGTTTTGATCACGTTTTTCTGCTTGTCCAGAATATACATCTTGGACAGGCGACACAAGGTTTTCGGAGAGTCGGCACGGCATTCCAGACGCACCGTTCCGCGGACACCGTGGGTAGACGTAATGCGGGCACATTCCAAATATTTCTGAAGCATTTGAACCTCCGTGGAGAGTAATTCTGAATCGAACAGGACACGCCTGCCATATAATCTGAATTATTATATCATATTCTTTTTCTTTTTGCAATTCCCGGGAACAAATCGTCTCGGATATCGTCCTAGATACAACAGGACAAGTTTATTGAAATTATATAAACATTTTGTGAATAAGTTGTTGACATTTTGAAACAATCCCTGTATAATAACCATAGTGGCACGGTGCCAACCAAATCACCCGACGAAAGAGAATGAGATCATGAAATATTTGCTTACCGCACTCCTCACCTCCCCCAGTACGCAGAACGATCTTCTCGCACCTATGACCGGAGATATCAATATCATGATCATCGTTGCTGTGATCCTGATTGCCGCATTCCTTATCTTCGTTCTTTTGAAAAGCGGAAAGAAACGCGACTGACACACAAAAACATAAACGCCGGAATGGATATCCATTCGGGCGTTGTTTTTTTTTATTACGTT
>JBGVKV010000026.1:0-6233 GCA_045123975.1 Eubacteriales bacterium
CGTTCGTAAAGCGCCATATACGGCGTGAGGATATTTGCCGCATCACCTGCCATTTGCACACCTTGATATTCACGCAGATCTTCGCTCTCCGCATCGGATTCGATGGTAGTAAAGAAGTCGATGTTTTCATCGTTGGCGTAAGGTCTGTCGTCCATTTCCACGCGGAATACCCAGTGGGTGCCGTAGTCACTGGTAACTTTTTTGAATTCACCCACCTGCAATTCAAAGGCGGCATTCACCACCTCGGGGATGAAGTCGATCTGACGGGTCAGATAATAGCCGTTTTTGTAGTAGGTGTCCTCGGAATAGTTTTCGTATACCTCAAGGAAGTCCTTGCCCTCGGCAAGCTCGGCTTCGATCTGCGCGATCACGGCTGCCTTGGCGGCCGCTTGTTCTTCATTCAGCTCGGCAAGCTGGATCGTGCCGTCCTGGTTGTACTGGTAGTTGCCCTTGTCATCGGTTGCGTAAGTGTAGGCATCGTTCACGTACATGTGATAGACGCGCACGTAATTCTCTCGGCAGTAGGCGTCGATATCCGCTACCGTCAGTTCTCTCTCACCGCCGGGGGCGTACAGTGCCTCCACCAGCTGGCTGGTCTGTTCTTCGATACGGTAGATGTCCCGGAGCATGCGAACGTTGATGCCCAGCTTGGAGAGCTCTTCGTTGAAGACGTTCTTGGAGCCGCCGGCACGTTCCGTGATCAATTCGTCGATATAGGCATCGATCTCGTCCTCTACGGAAGAGGAGAGCTTCATACCTTTTTGGCGGTACAGCTCCATGCAGATCAGTGTCCGCTTCACGTTGCCCTGTACCACACCGTCCAGATACTCCTCCACGGTTACGTCACCGTACAAAACGGTATCCCAAAACGCATCGGTATCCGTTGCGTCGGAGAAGGTGTACATAAAGCTTCCTTTATAGGAGGCAAGCCAGTAGCTGTACATGTTGGCGCTGATGGAGGATTCTCCGTAGTGCATTACCTCCACGGTATCGGCGGCGCATCCGCCTAAGGGAATCAGTAAGCATACGAGCGCCAAAAGAAGCGCAAGCGATTTTATTTTCACGTCATATATTCCTTTCGCGTAATAAGAGCAGTATACGGCAAAAATCGGAAAAAATCAAGGGAATCCCTTAACGGAATTGTATATATTTCGTTAACAGATCCATGGCAAAGTCCACTACCCGTGTGCCCTTTTTGAAACGGCATACCACGGCGCTCTCGCCGCCGAGAGCCATACGGATCTGCGCGGCAGGGAAGGCGGCGGCCAGGGCGGACAATGCATTCGGGTGAACCGTCTCGGGTACCAGACGGAGGATTCCGTCCCGCTCCTCGATCTTCTTCATGCCGGCCTTGGCGCCGAGAGCCCGCAAATGGGCGATCTTGCACAGATTCACCGAAGCGGAGGGCGGCTCGCCGAAGCGGTCGCACAATTCGTCCAGAATATCCTCGTAATCCTCGTATTCCGCGATCCGCGCGATCTTGCGGTACATTTCCATTCGCTGGGGGGCTGCGGGAATATAGGCCTTGGACAGGTATGCGTCGCACCGGATGTCCACGGCACACTCTACCCGCGCCTCGGGCGCTTCGCCCTGTTCCTCCAGCACGGCTTCGTTCAGAAGCTTTACGTACATATCGTAGCCTACAGCCTCCATATGGCCGTGCTGCTGGGCGCCGAGAAGATTGCCCGCACCGCGGATCTCCAGATCCCGGAGCGCGATCTTGAAGCCGGCACCGAAGGCGGCGTATTCCTTGATGGCGGAGAGCCGCTTTTCGGCGATCTCCGTCAGCTGCTTCTGCTTCGGATAGGTAAGAAACGCATATGCCCGTCGGCTGGACCGGCCTACACGCCCACGGATCTGGTGAAGCTGGGAAAGGCCGTACCTATCCGCGTTTTCAATGATCAAGGTGTTTGCGTTGGGCACGTCGATGCCCGTTTCGATGATGGTGGTGGAAACGAGAATGTCGATCTCGCCCTTGACCAGATCGGCCCAGATTTCCTCCAACTCATCCCGATCCATCCGTCCGTGGGCGGTGGCCACACGAGCCTCGGGCAGGGAACGGGCGATCTTCGCCGCCGTTTCATAGACGGATTCGATCCGATTCTTCAAATAGAATACCTGTCCGCCGCGGCGCATTTCCCGCCGCATGGCTTCCAGAAGAATGCCGTCATCGTGCTCCATCACGTAGGTCTGTACGGGAGAACGCAGGCCGGGGGCCTCCTCCAGCACGCTCATATCCACGATGCCGCCCATGGCCATGTTCAGGGTGCGGGGGATCGGCGTTGCGGTCAGAGTCAATACGTCCACGTCGGGTGCGATCTGCTTCAATTTTTCCTTTTGCTCCACACCGAAGCGCTGCTCCTCATCCACGATGATCAGACCCAGATTGGAGAAGGTCACGTCCTTGGAGATCAGCCGATGGGTGCCGATGATGATGTCCGTATCTCCCCGGCGAAGCTTTCGCAGAGAGGCGGCCTGTTGGGTAGGCGTGCGGAAGCGGGACAGCATATCCACCTCCACGGGGAAGCCGCGCAGACGGCTTTGGAAGGTCTGCAAATGCTGGAATGCCAGAATGGTGGTGGGGACGAGCACGGCTACCTGATAGCCGCTCATCACCGCCTTGAAGGCGGCGCGGAGGGCCACCTCCGTCTTGCCGTAGCCTACGTCGCCGCAGAGCAGACGGTCCATGGGATAGGATGCCTCCATATCCCGGCGGATGTCCGCAATGGCGGTGCTCTGTCCCTCCGTTTCCTCGTACTCAAAGGAGTCGGCAAACTGGCGGCACATATCGTCGTCGGGATCGAAGGCGATGCCCTTCGTCCGTTTCCGCTTGGCGTACAGAGCGATCAGTTCCTTGGCCATTTCCTTGGTGGCGGCCTTGGCCTTTGCCTTGGTGCGGCCCCAGTCGGCTCCGCCCATCTTGGACAGCTTTACGGCACCGCTGTCGGAGCCGGCGCCGATGTATTTGGATACCATATCCAGCTGATCCACGGGCAAGAACAGCTTGTCCGTGCCCGCGTAGTGAATGGTGATATAATCTCTCGTGGTGCCGTCCACGGTGATGTTCTCAATGCCCGTGTACTGGCCGATGCCGTATACAGTGTGCACCACCAGATCCCCGATCTCCAGATCGGCATAGGAAAGAATGGCCTCGGTGGCTTTCTTTTTCGTGGCGGATTTGCGGCGGCGCACGTGTCCCCCCGCCCGATGAGCGGCGGAGAAATTGAGCAGAGCGAATTTGGGGGAGAGAAGATCAAAGCCCGCGGCAAATTCACCGCACAGTACGGCAATGGGCTTTTGATTGGCCGAGGTGAAAAACTCTATGCCGACTCCGTCGGCCGGTGCGGCGGTGTATCCCTCGTCGCTCAGTGCCCGGATCACTTCCTTTTGCTCCACCTCAGTGGCGCAGAGAATAGAGGTCATATAATTGTTTTTTACGTAGTTTGACAGATCCTCCTGCAAAAGCGCCATATTTCCGCTGTAAGCGGGGATATGGCTGGCGGAGAAATTGTAGGTGTGGGAAGACAATCCGCCGGCGGTGAACGCATCCATATATACGGCGGGCATAACCGACGCGCAGTCGGCGATGGCATCCCATTCTCTGAGATAGCCGCGGTTCTGCTTGACGGCAAACAATTCGCCACAGCCAAGCATATCCGTGATACTTTGGGAGAGGAGGGCGGCGCAGGCTTCCGCCTTGTTTTCACAGCTCTGGCTGGAGCGAATGATCATCATTCCGCTGAAATAGTCCGTAAGACAACTGCCCTCGGGATAGATCATCGGCAGATATTTGTCCGCAAAATCAATTTCCAATCCCGCGTCCAGAACGGCCAATTCACCCGTCAGGATCTCCGCCGCGTGGGCGTGCTCTCCCTCGGAGGTGGCCAGCTTCTTGATCTGCCGGCGGATAGCGGAAGAAAGCCCCGCGCGCATCTCGGCGGATACGGTTACCTCACGGGCAGGCGGGATGCGGATTTTTCCGTCCACCGTTTCCGTGAAGCGCTGTGTCTGTACGTCAAAGGTTCCGATGCGGTCGATCTCGTCGCCGAACAACTCTATGCGGTACGGAGCCGCCGCCGGGGGATAGATGTCCACGATGCCGCCGCGGACGGCGAACTGACCGGGGCCCTCCACCAGTTCTCCCCGCACATAGCCGGAGGCACTCAGAGATGCGGCCAGTTTTTCGGTGTCAATGCGGGTGTTTATGTCAATCGTCACCGTCAGGGCGGTGAGGAGTTTTTCGGGCATGGTGATCTGCAAAGCCGCCTCCGGTGTGGCGGTGATGATCAGGGGCTCTGCGTCGAACAGAAGCGACGAAAGCACCCGCAGACGCTGGTGCTCGTAATCGTGTGAAGCAGTGATATTGTTGAAATTATAGTCCCTGGCCGGATATTGCAGCGCAGGCAGACCGGCACCCTGCAAAAGGGATGCGGTTGCGGCCGCATCTTTCTCCTCGGGTGTAAGGATCAGAATGCACATATCCGCAAAATCCTCTGCCAAAGCAGGCAGAAAGACGTCTGCCGCCCCGTCGGACAAGCCCGTAGCCGTTACGGGACGGTGTCGTCCCGTCTGCAGTGCCGAGCGGATGGAGGCAACCATATTCCCATATTCCCGTCCGGTGCGCAGCAGATCGGTGAGCAGTTTGTAGTTCATAGATTACACTCCGTCGGCGGGACGGTGGCCGTTGCACAGGCCCATAGCCCCATCCGTTTTCCCGTCAAAAATCATCTTCGCCGCTTCCTCGATCAGGGGAAAACAGCTTTCCAATCGCTTTTTATCCTCGGCATTGAGCGTTCCCAACACCCAGGCCGCCAGATCGTACTGGGGATTGGGCTTCTGGCCCACGCCGAAGCGAATCCGGGGGAATTTGTCGCTTCCCAGCCGTGCGATAATGCTTTTCAGCCCGTTTTGGCCGCCGTGGGATCCGCTTTGGCGCACCCGCATCCGTCCCGTGTCCTGGCATACGTCGTCTACCAGGATCAGAATATTCTCCGGGGGGATCTTGTAAAAGGAGGCCGCTTCGCTTACAGCGTCACCTGACAGATTCATGAAGGTTTGGGGCTTCATGAGAAGCACCCGGTGCGTGCCGATCTGTGCCTCGCCGCACAGAGCCTTGAATTTCAGCCGGCACACGTCCGCACCCAATCTGGCGGCCAAGTGGTCCATAGCCATAAATCCCGCATTGTGGCGGGTTCTTTCGTATTCCTTGCCCGGATTGCCCAGCCCCGCAATGATGTGAGTGGGGGCCGCCGTGGGGGCAGTGTTCTGCTTGGAGATCTGCTTGAACAAATCAAAAATATCAGCCATAATATCCTCTTTTCGGGAACGCACAAAAAGCAGCAAAACCCAAGGGTAGGGGGGTGCTGCTGACGGCGATGTATTTGTTTTTGATGCACCCGGGATGGATCGGGTGCAGACTTATGCCATATATATTATAGCACGAAAGTGCAGAATTGCAAGGAGGAATTGTCCCGCCGATTCGACTACCCCCCCCAAAAAATAAGCGAAATTTGTAAACCGGAGGTGAAAAAACAGAGAACTATTTTCCGATGGCCTTGTAAAATGCCGCAAAATTTAGTATAATGTAATGTAAGTATCAGCGAAAGGAGCGGATCCGTATGAGTTTGTGGGAATCCCTGAGAGCACGCCTTCAAAGAAACGGGCAGTATGAAACGGACGTGGAAGACGAGTTTACCCTGACCCGGGAATCGGAGTTCAATTACGATCGGGATCCGTTTCTTCATTCCCTGAGTGAGCTGACGCCGGAGGACATACAGCTTAGCCGCGCGCCCAAGGAAAGAACGAAAAAAGACAAAACCATGGATATTGTCCGTCATGTTATGCTGGCGGCGTGTGTCCTTGTAATCGTGGGCAGCTGCGTTATGCTTGTGGATAACCTTATCCAGAAGGAAAAGGGAAATGCCCTGTACGATGAGGCTGCCAAGGAGTTTGCCTCTGCCGGGCTGAACTTCGGCTTTGAAGAAGAGACGATCACGGAGGACGGGGGCGGTATTGCCCGTCTGCGCCAGGGACGTCGGGATAACGGTGTTCTGACACTGGGAGAGGCTATGGCACAGCTGGACGCATCGGCGTCAGGCCCGGTAAGCTCTCCCAAATCCGAATACAACGAGCAGCTGGAAAAATTGCGGGCCGTTCTTCGCTCCTATAAAGAGCATAACGAGGACGTGTACGGATACATCAGCATTCCCGCGGTGGGATTGGAGTACGTGGTG
>JBGVKV010000027.1:0-7049 GCA_045123975.1 Eubacteriales bacterium
TTGTTAAGGTGCTGGCAAACGAGCTGTTCTCCACGCCGGAAACACTGATTCGTCTGGATATGAGCGAATTTATGGATAAATTCTCCGTATCACGTATTATCGGTGCCCCTCCCGGATACGTGGGCTACGATGATGCGGGGCAATTGACGGAGAAAATCCGTCGGCGTCCTTATTCCGTCGTGCTCTTTGATGAGATTGAGAAAGCGCATCCGGACGTGATGAACATTCTGCTCCAGATTTTGGATGACGGACGTGTCAGTGATGCCCAGGGAAGAGTGGTCAGCTTTGAGAACACAGTAATCGTTATGACCACCAATGCCGGCTCCTCGAAAATGTCCAACACGGCAGGCTTTGCGGAAAATCAGCACAGTGCGGCACACGACCGCACAATGAAAGCTCTGTCCGAGTTCCTTCGGCCGGAATTCTTGAACCGTGTAGACGAGATTATCACCTTCCATACCTTGACGCAGGAAGATTTCGGTGCTATTGCTGCGCTTATGATGGGTGATTGCGCTGATGTATTGGCCGATAAGGGCATGAAGCTTACCTGGACGGACAAGGCGCTGAAGCTTATTGCGGAAAAATCGTATTCTTCCAAATACGGTGCGCGCAATATGCGGCGCTATATACAGACAGAAGTGGAAGACCGCATTGCCGCGGAGATCATTGCCCAGCACGGTCAAGTATCCGCCTTGCACGTTAGTGTGCGGGACGGTGCCATTGCCGTACAGGCTCTTTAAGTATGAAAATACGGTCGAATCGTTGGCACGCCATGCAGAGCGAGGATGTGTTGCGTGCCTTTTCAACCAACCGATATAAAGGCCTTACTTCCCGTGAGGCAACGGCCAGACGGCTGAAAAAGGGAAACAGCGTCCTGTGGAGTCAGGATCTGAGAGGTCGGTATCCTTCGCTGCTGCATCAGGTATGCGATTATACGACAGTTTTGTTCGTACTCACGGTCCTTCTTGCGGCATTGTTTTCACGCGGCACGGAAAGCCTTTCCATAGCCATCCTTTTGGTCATTTCCGTAGGACTCCGTACACTTGTTATATTGTCTACACGGAAAATATACCGGCATAATATGAAATACACGTGTCCGCGATGCCGCGTTATGCGGGACGGTAAATGCCTATATCTTTTTGCCGATCAGATTGTGGACGGAGACATCCTCCTGCTTTCCTCCGGCGATACCGTGCCGGCAGACGTACGGCTGATTGCCGGGGAGTTGATTGTGTCCGAAGCGTATTTGGACGGTTGTAGGCGGCAGATACAGAAAAATGCTGATGACATCGTTCCGGAGAAGGCTTCCTGGTCTGAGCGACCCAATACTGTATATGCCGCATCAACTGTTTTGAGCGGCGACAGCGTAGGCGTAGCAGTTGCTACCGGCGAGAGAACGCTTGCGTATGCTCAAAAGGGGCACATTCTTCCCCCAAAGGAAGAAAAATCATATATGTTGCAGCGTGCGGCTGAGTTGAGCCGGACCGTCTCCCTCATTATGATGATTTTCTGCGGAATATACCTGATTGTAGGAGTATTGGCAAAAAATAATCCGGTGCCGCTTGACCAGCTGTTCCTGTCGGCGGTCTCTCTTATAGTTTCCTCTTCCAGTGAACTGCTGTGCACTGTGGTATGGGGTATGTTGGCGGAAACAATGCAGCGCCTGTCAGCGGACGGATTGTGTATTATTAAGTCTGCTACCGCTGTGGAGAAGCTGGCAGTGGCGGAATGGGTGGTCGTTGGCGGTGAGCATCTTCTGCGCACCGGCGAGTTGTTTATACATTCCTGGTGTGGCGGAGATCTTTGCTTTCATGAATATACGCAGGATACAAACCTGTCGCAGGATATATTGCGTGTGTGCGGCAGTATTGAACGTTGTTTCCCGAAGAGTGGCTCATTGGCAGCCAAATCCGCTTCTGAGAATCCATCCGCGTTTCAGAATATCCTCGCCGCGCTTCAGCAAAGAGGCGTATGGCCTGATACCGGTGAGATTCGAGCGTGTAGGGAGTCCGTTATCTGCAACGGCATGGTAACGTCGCTGGTTGCTGAGGAAAACACTCTGTTTGCTTACGTCAGCGGCAGTATAGATGACGTGATCGGCTGTTGTTCCAAAGTGATGACGGAGAGCGGTCCGCGCGCTATAACGAGCGAGGAGATTGCTGCTGCCCGCACCCACTCCCGTTTTTGCAAGACGCACGGAATCAAAACTATTGCCGCTGCCATGCGTGTGTCGCCCCTTAACCATCTTGACAGACCTGCATCGGTACAAAACAGCATGATCTTTCTGGGATGCGTCTCCGTGTCTGATCCGGTGGATCCGGAGGTGCGTGAGTTGGTGACGCGTTGCCGTGATGGCGGCGTTCGCGTTGCCTTTTTATGCGAGGAAACGCAAAGTGCGGAGCATATTGCCCGTGCGTCCGGAATCATTGGTGAAAGAGACAGAGCGCAGATTTGCGATGTCCGGAATGTTGGCGAATGGATGACCCGCGCAGATGGTGCCAATCTTCTTATCCACACCTTGCCCGGAAAGACGGTCGATCTGATCCGCGAAATGCAGAAACATTCGCGAAATGCCGTGTATTTGGGCGACAGATTAGCGGACCTTTCCGTTACCGGAATTTGTCCGGTAATTTTTGCGGAAGAAACGCGCAAGCGTCCTGTGGATACGGTTTCACGGCGCGCTGATGGGATTATACCCCGCGTGGAGGCTGCAGGAAAACGACAGAGCACATCCCGTATGCGGGATGCGCTTCATGCGCTGGCTGTATGCAGAGGCGCAATTGTTAAGATTCGGTGGAGTGTTCTGTACTTACTGCTGGCGCAGGCCCTTCGCTGTGTTTTGGCATTATTCGCTCTGTGCACAGGTATGCCGCTGCTGACTGCCTCACAGGCACTGCTCTTGGGATGTGTAATCGATTTTCTGGCTGTACTCGCCATGGCTTTTCGCCGGAGCGAGAGCCGGATTCTTTCTGTGCGGCGCGAGAGAATCACGCTGCCCAAGTGGCGCACCGGCCTGCTGGCTTCGCTGGGTATCGGTATTCTGGCAGGCTTGTGCCTGTCCTTATCGCAGCTTACTGTGTCTCGTGTGCTTGCTTTGTTTGATCCTGCGGTACTCGATGCGCTACGGCTCATCGCCGCGCTTTCCATCACCGCTGCGGTTATGCATTTGTGCGCAGATCGCACCCGAATTAATATGGGAAGACCGAGGCTTTCCGGTGCTTATATTGCTTATCTGGCGACGGTGGCCGGTTTGGTTGGCATTTTGGTTTACACTAGTGCTGCGGTGCACCATGTTACCGATTGGCGCGTGTGGCTGATTTTTGCTATACCCGCTGTCATAACAGGCATAATGTTGAAAATATACAAGAATGCACAGGAAAACTGAATAGAAACGAGAGGAAGATCGTGTTTCGCCACCGTCTTCCTCTCTTTTTTCACAAAATCCTGTATTTTCTTTGTGAAATATACTTGTATTTGCGAGTGAAATATAGTATAATATTGTGGATAAATTATAATTAATTTTGGCAGGTGAATTTTACCAATGGCAGAAGAATGCACCCATGACTGTTCCTCTTGCACTGCAAATTGCTCCTCGAGGGACAAGGGACAGATTCAAAAAGAGCCGCTGAATCCGCAGAGCACGGTTCGTCACGTAATCGGTATTGTCAGCGGAAAGGGCGGTGTCGGTAAGTCTATCGTCACGTCTATGATGTCCGTTTTGATGCGCCGCCGTGATTACGGTGTCGGTGTGCTTGACGCGGACATTACCGGACCTTCCATTCCCAAGGCGTTCGGTACAAACGGCGATGTTTTCAGCGATGGAAACGGACTGATTCCCCTTAAGACGAAAACCGGTATCCAGATGATGTCCGTAAATCTTCTTTTGGAAGATGAAACACGTCCCGTTGTTTGGCGCGGCCCCGTTATCGCAGGCACTGTGAAGCAGTTCTGGACAGACGTTATCTGGAATGACGTGGACTTTATGTTTGTGGATATGCCTCCGGGAACCGGCGACGTTCCGCTTACTGTATTCCAGTCGCTTCCTCTGGATGGCATTATCATTGTGACCACTCCCCAGGAACTGGTTTCCATGATCGTCAAGAAGGCGCTGAATATGGCCCAGCTGATGAACATTCCCGTAATCGGTCTCGTGGAGAATATGTCCTATGTGAAGTGTCCGGATTGCGGCAAAGAGCTGCACATCTTCGGTGAGAGCAAAGCAGAGGAGCTGTGCGAGGCATACGGAATCCCGTTCCTTGGCCGTGTACCTCTTGATCCCAATCTTGCATCCCTTTGTGACAAGGGCATCATCGAGTTGATGGAAAACGATTATTTGGACAAGGCTGCAGATGCTGTAGCTGAGTTCTGCAAATAATATTTCTTTTCTAACCCTAACCCTTGCATGTTTTAATCATTACAGTGATTTGAAATCAACACAGGAGGACTGATCAACATGAAAAAGAAAATGACCACCGTACCCTTCGAGGGTACAGCAGAGCAGAAGGTTGCTCTCGACGCCGTCATCGCTAAGTATAAGGATGAGCCCGGCGCGCTGATGCCCATCCTTCAGGAGGCACAGGATATCTACGGATATCTTCCCGTTGAAGTGCAGAAGGACATCGCTGCCGGCCTGGATATTCCCGTATCCGAAGTATTCGGCGTTGTTACCTTCTACTCCCAGTTCCTGCTCAACCCGAAGGGTGCTAACCCCGTAAACATCTGCCTTGGCACTGCATGCTACGTTAAGGGTGCAGGCAAGCTGATGGAGAAGTGCGAGGAACTCCTTGGCATTTCCTGCGGCGGTTTGACTTCTGATCTGAAGTTCAGCCTGGACGCAACCCGTTGCATCGGTGCTTGCGGTCTGGCCCCCGTACTTACAATCGGCGAGGATGTATATGGCCGTCTTGAGCCCAATATGCTTCCTGACATCATCAAAAAGTATCGCTAATTTCCGTCGGTAATTTCCTCATATACTATTTCTTTGAAAGGATGCCGATTCAATCGGAACGGACACGTTCGTGAAAATTTATGAAATTCAATCGCTCTTGGGTGCTAAGCTTCTTTGCGGAGAGGAAAATCTCCAGAATGAAGTATATTCCGCCTGCTGCAGTGATATGATGAGCGACGTATTGGCCTATGTGAAGGATCAGGGAGTTCTTTTGACCGGCCTGATCAACCCCCAGGTAATCCGTACCGCCAGCATGATGGATATGGTGTGCATCGTATTCGTCCGCGATAAAACTCCTACAGATGAAATGGTAGAGCTCGCGCGCGAATGCGGCATCGTCGTTATGTGCTCGCCTTTGCGTGCCTACGAGGCCTGCGGTCTTTTGTACCAAGCCGGTCTGCAGGGTAAAGCGGGTGTCAATCATGACTGAGACGATCCGTTTTCATTTTAACGTGGACGGAGAAAACTTTTCCTCAGCGGGGGAAGCCTCGGTGATGGTGAAGAAAAAACTCCGTCAGCTCGGTTTTTCGCCGGATGTGATGCGCCGTGTTTCCATTGCTATGTACGAGGGTGAGATCAATATGGTCATCCACGCACACGGCGGTGTGGCCGACGTGATCGTCGGTGATGATGCCATTGAGATTATCCTGGCCGACAAAGGCCCCGGTATTCCTGATATCGGGAAGGCTATGCAGGAGGGATATTCCACCGCCAGCGACAATATCCGTGCACTCGGATTCGGCGCCGGCATGGGACTTCCCAATATGAAAAAGTATACCGACTATATGCATATTGACACAGAGATTGGCGTTGGCACGACGATTACCATGCGAGTCAATTACTGAGTTCGTTGTGTGTGAAACGCTCAAAAAAGCGAGGTGCTGTTTTGAGTACATACAAGCATTCCGTGTCGCTGGATGCGAGCAAATGCAAGGGGTGCACAACCTGCTTGAAACGGTGTCCCACCGAGGCGATTCGCATTCGGGACGGACGCGCGGTTATCAACTCCAAGCGCTGCATCGACTGTGGCGAGTGCATTCGCGTTTGCCCTCATAAAGCGAAACGTGCGATCCATGATTCCTTTTCCGATCTGGAAAAGTACAAGTACAGAATCGCGCTTCCCGCGCCGGCTCTGTATGCGCAGTTTGATAACCTGGACGACATCGGATATGTGATCTCAGGCTTATTGTCTATCGGTTTTGACGACGTTTTTGAGGTCGCCAGAGCTGCGGAGGTCGTGTCGGCATACACCCGCTTGTATCTGAACGATCCGGATGTGCCAAAGCCCGTAATCAGTTCAGCCTGTCCCGCCATTATGCGGATTATCAGTATGAACTATCCGTTTTTGTGTGACCACGTTATCCCGCTTCTCCCGCCTGTGGACATAGCCGCCAAACTGGCGCGCAAGAAAGCACTGGAGGAGCACCCTGAATTGTCCTCGGAGGACATCGGTGTATTCTTTATCTCTCCTTGTCCCGCAAAAGTCAGCTACGTAAAAAACGGCTTCTCCGGCGAGGAAAGATTGATCGATCATGTGATTTCCGTACGGGACGCCTACTTCCGTCTGCTGGACGTTATGAAAGCCGATATTAAGCCCACCGCCTTTTCTGAGGCCGGTATGGTGGGAATTGGATGGGCATCCACCGGCGGTGAGGCTACCGCCACATTCAATCACCGCTACCTGGCGGCCGATGGAATCGAGAACTGCATCCGTGTTCTGGAGCAGATCGACAATGAAGGAATAAATAATTTGGATTACGTAGAATTGAATGCGTGCAACGGAGGATGTGTCGGCGGTGCAATGACTGTCGCCAATCCGTATATCGCGCAGGCAAGACTGCAGAATCTCAAGAGATACCTTCCTGTATCTCCCAACCGTCCGACAGACGAAAGCATCCCGTCGGACGCAATGCGAAAGACAGCCCTTTCTTATGAACCGAACGCACGCCTTGCCGAGGACAGAGCACAGGCAATGCAGATGCTCCACGATATTGAGGAAATCTGCCGGGCTCTTCCGGGAACCGACTGCGGCTCCTGCGGCGCTCCTACCTGCAGCGCCTTTGCTGAGGATATCATCAAAGGTGAAACCAATGCAGATGAG
>JBGVKV010000028.1:0-3040 GCA_045123975.1 Eubacteriales bacterium
CCTGCATCACGTGCAGCACCGGATACTGCTCCAGACTGGCACTCGACGGATCATAGGAGGAATCCTCCTGACGCAGAATCTCCAATTCCGCTTCCATGGCATCAATCTTTGCCTGCAGGGTATTGATCTGCGGATTTACCATGGTCTGTATGTACTGCTTCAGATAACTGAGGGAGATCACCGGATCGCTCGTTCCGTCATAGGCGTGAACAGCCACAGCCGCCGTGCACGCGGAGACAAGCAGTGCGGAAACGACCAGAAGGATCTTGATCTTCTTTGTTACTTTCATAATTATCACCGTAAAGAACGCCGCACGGAGTATTTTTTACTGCCGTGCGGTCAAAATTACTCATTATTATTATACATACATTGGCGAAAAAATCAAGTGTTTAGGCAATCATTCTCATTTTGTTTACAAAAATCAGGACAAAGTCAGCTGTTTTTTGCCAAAATCTGCGGCTTTCAGCGCTACACCCACCGCAGGAATTTTAATTTTCTTACACTTGGAAGCGCCCTCCACTTCGGCAACAGCTGCACCGCTTATCACCTGAGCGATCTTCTGTCCGCCCTTGAGCGTAAACAGCGTTACGCCGTTTGCGGTACGAGTTGCTTTCTCAGGAACAAGGGAGGAACGGATAAGAATAGCACGGCCAGCATCGCTCAGAAGAAGCAGATCCGTCACATCGGATTCATACACTGCCGATACGATGGGAGATGCCGTACTGAACGCGCCGGTCAGTTTTCGACGGTTGGCCTTGGTCTCATAGGCCGTCAGCGGCACGCGGATACCCTTGCCGTTCTCAAAAATGAACACCACGTTATGCTTCGGATTATATTCCGTCAACGCCTTCATCATAATGGGGTATTCCCCTTCCTCGAAGCCCAGGGAGGCCGGCAGGAACTCGCCCAATGCAGAGGCCTTTGTGGTATCGAAGTCATTCAGCTTCGCCTTGTACGCTTGCGCATGATTGGTGAAGATCAGAAGCTCGGCACGGTTTTCCGTATCCTCGCTGTGGAGGATCACGTCGCCCTCCTTCAATCTCTGCTCATCGCTGCCGCGCAGAGATTGGTGAGTGATCTTCTTGAAGTATCCGTCACGGGTCAAAACGATGCGCACGGGATAATTCTCTACCGCAGGCTCCGTGGGCACATCGGCAATATCCGACGCATATACCAGCTGGGTCTTGCGGGGTTTGCCGTATTTCTTTTTGATCTCGGTAAGCTGAGAGGCGATCATGGCCTTCTGCTTCAATTCGTCGCCGATAATATCCTCCAGCCGGGCGATCTCCTCCTGAAGGGATTCGATCTCCTTGATACGCTCAATGATATATTCCCGGTTCAGATGACGCAGCTTGATCTCGGCGATGTATTCCGCCTGAATCTCGTCGATGCGGAATCCGCTCATCAGATTGGGAACCACGTCGGATTCCTTTTCCGTTTCACGGACGATGCGGATCGCCTTATCAATATCGAGCAGGATTTTGCCCAAACCGCGGAGCAGATGAAGCTTGTCCTTTTTCTTGCCGAGTTCAAAGCTCAATTCCCGCACCAGGCAGCTGCGGCGGAAGCGGATCCACTCCGTCAGGATTTCGATCACGCCCATCTGACGGGGTGCCCCGTCGATCAGCACGTTGAAGTTGCAGGAGAAGGTATCCTCCAGCGGGGTCAGCTTGAACAGTCGTGCCATCAAGGCATCGGGATCGGTGCCGCGGCGGATGTCGAGAGTTAGTTTGAATCCGTTCAGATCGATCTCGTCCCGGTAGTCGGTGATCTCCTTGATCTTGCCGTCCCGCACCAGATCGCCCACGGATTTCAAAATCGCTTCAATGGACGTGGAATAAGGGATCTGCACGATATCGATGCAGCTGTTCTGCTTATCGTACTCATAGCGGGCGCGGAGGCGCACACTGCCCCGTCCCGTTTCGTAAATCTCCCGCATTTGATCCCGATCGTAGATCAGCTGGGCGCCGCCGGAGAAATCGGGAGCCTTGATGAGATCGAGGATCTTCTCAATATTGGTTTTGGGATTCTTGAGGAGGGCGATGGTACCGTCGCAGATTTCCGCCAGATTGAAGGAGCAGATCTGGGAGGCCATACCGACCGCAATACCCATATTGGGAGAAACCAGAATATTGGGGAACGTGGTGGGAAGAAGGGTGGGCTCTACCATAGTATTGTCGTAGTTGGGCACCATTTCCACCGCATTCTTTTCGATGCCGGCGAACAATTCCGCACAGAAAGGATCCAGCTTTACCTCCGTATAACGGGGAGCGGAAAACGCCATGTCCCGGCTGTACTGCTTGCCGAAGCTACCCTTGGAATCCACAAAGGGATGGAGCAGCGCTTCGTTGGCGCGGGTCAGGCGGACCAGCGTTTCATAGATCGCCATATCGCCGTGAGGATGGACGTGCATGGTCTGTCCTACCACATTGGCGCTTTTAGTGCGGGCACCGTGCATCAGACCCATCTTGTACATGGTGTACAGAATCTTGCGGTGCGCCGGCTTGAAGCCGTCGATTTCGGGGATCGCACGGGATACGATCACACTCATAACGTACGGCATGTAGTTCTTCTCTATGGTATCGGTGATGAGCTGATCCTGTACCGGAGCAATCACCTCCGGTGTGGGCTGGGCTTTGGTCTTTTTCCTTGCCATAGCGTAAAAATCCTCTTCCAGATTATTTGATGTGCACGATCCGTCCGCCTGCGGCACGGATCAGTCGGTTATACAGTGCCAGATATCCGCCCTCCGGTGGCGGGAGTTGTATGTACACACGGGTATATCCCTTGTCATCCGCCTCACGAAGAACGGAGAACAAGGCACGGGATTCTTCTTCGGCGTTTGCCGTTTTCCCAAAGGATAGGCGGTTGCAGAAATCAAATCTTTTCGCCAGAGAATCGGCAGCCACTACCGCTTCCGAGGCAGTGATACGGAATCGGATGTATTCCTCAAATCGGACTTCATCTCCATCCACCAGCACCACCTCCGCATTGGGAGAATAGTGCTTATACTTCATACCCGGTGAGAGAGGCTTGTCGC
>JBGVKV010000029.1:0-2082 GCA_045123975.1 Eubacteriales bacterium
GCAGGATATCGGGCTGATCCGCGGCACCGCAGTGGAATGTGTAAGCCGGAGTCCCCTGGGTGATCCTGCAGCCTATCGCATCCGCGGCGCTGTGGTGGCCCTGCGGGATCGGGATACCGCGCGGATCGGCATCACCCGTTCTGAGAGCCTATGGGACTGACGAGAGAAACCGCCGCCCTGGCGACAGACGCTCCACTCCACTCCGACGGCGGACGGGTGGTTGCCCTGGCGGGCAATCCCAACGTGGGCAAAAGCACGGTGTTCAACGCGCTCACCGGTATGCACCAGCACACGGGCAACTGGTCGGGGAAAACGGTGGGATGCGCCGCCGGAAAATGCGACATCGACGGCACCTGCTTCACCCTGGTGGATCTACCCGGATGCTACTCCCTTCTCTCCCATTCCGCCGAGGAAGAGGCGGCCCGGGATATGCTCTGCCGCGGCGAAGCGGATCTGGCAGTAGTGGTGTGCGACGCCACCTGCGTAGAGAGAAATCTGAATCTGGCATTGCAGATCCGGGAGATTGTGCCACGGACGATTTTGTGCATCAATCTGATGGACGAGGCCAAAAAGCGGCGGATCACCGTGGATACCGACACTCTCTCCCGGCGACTGGGTATGCCCGTCATCGGTATATGCGCCCGAAAGAAAAAGGACATCCGCGCGCTGTGTTCACTGATGGCCTCCGCCTGCGATTCCCCGCCCTCTCCCGCAAAATCGGTATATCCCGAGCACATCACCCGGGCGCAAGAGATGCTGTGCGCAAATCTGTCCCCCTGCCTTGGTAAAACGGCCGCTTCCTTCACCGCATTGCGGCTGTTGGACGGCACCTGCCGGGATTGCCCCGCAAAGGTAGATGAGGACACTCGGGCCGGTGCGCAGGCAATCCTCACGGAATTACGCAAGGCCGGCCATTCCGCCGAGGAAACGGCAGATGTAATGGCCACCGCCCTGGTCACCGCCGCCGAGGAGATCTGCCGGGGAGCTATCGCAAACGGATCCTCCCGCAAGGAATCAAAAATCGACCGGATCCTCACGGGGCGGTGGACCGCCTTTCCCGTGATGCTGGTCTTTCTTATGGTGCTGTTCTGGATCACCATCGAAGGGGCCAACTATCCCTCCTCCATGCTTTCGTCCCTGTTCACATCTCTCGAAGCCCCGCTGTACGGGCTGCTCACCCGCATTGGACTGCCCGTTTTTCTGTGCGAGATGCTGGTGCACGGAATGTATCGGGTGCTGGCTTGGGTATGCGCCGTGATGCTGCCGCCCATGGCCATCTTTTTTCCTTTATTTACGTTGTTGGAGGACGTGGGGTATCTGCCGCGGATCGCCTACAATCTGGATCGGTGCTTCCAGCGGTGCCACAGCTGCGGCAAGCAGGCACTGACTATGTGTATGGGATTCGGATGCAACGCCGCCGGCGTGGTGGGATGCCGCATCATCGATTCGGAAAGAGAACGGAAGATCGCCATACTGACCAACAATTTCGTTCCCTGCAACGGACGATTTCCTCTCCTCATCGCCATGTCCACCCTGTTTTTCACGGGCACGGCCGGCTTGGGCGCCTCCCTTGGAGGAGCCTTGTTCCTTGCCGCCGCTGTGGTCTTCTCCGTGGCGGTGACGCTGGGCGCGTCCTATCTGCTCTCCCGCACCGTATTGCGGGGCTCACCCTCCTCCTTCACTTTGGAATTGCCGCCCTACCGACGACCCGCCATAGGGTCGGTGATCGTCCGCTCCGTGCTGGATCGCACCATCTTCGTATTGGGGCGTGCGGTAGCGGTGGCAGCCCCCGCCGGGATTGTTATTTGGCTTTTGTCTAATATTCATTTGGGCGGCGCTTCCATCTTTGCCCGCTTGACGGGGATTCTCGATCCTGTGGGGCGGGTATTCGGCATGGACGGGGTGATTCTTTTGGCCTTTATTCTGGGATTCCCCGCCAACGAAACGGTGATTCCCATAATGATGATGGGATATATGGGCACGGCCACCTTGACGGAATACGAATCTCTGCACTCCTTGGGAGAGTTGCTGACTGCCAACGGATGGACACCGCTGACCGCCCTTTGCGTGATCCTGTTCAGC
>JBGVKV010000030.1:0-8375 GCA_045123975.1 Eubacteriales bacterium
CCAGCGATACAAGGAACTGATGGATATCATCGCCATTTTGGGTATGGATGAGCTGTCCGACGAGGATAAATTGCTGGTGCAAAGAGCAAGAAAGATCCAGCGATTCCTTTCCCAGCCCTTTGACGTGTCCGAGAAATTCACAGGTATTCCCGGTGCGTACGTGCCCTTGTCTGAGACCATCCGTGGCTTCAAGGAGATTATCGAGGGCAAGCATGACGATCTTCCCGAGTCTGCGTTTTTGTTTGTTGGCACCATCGACGAAGCAGTGGAAAAGGCCAAGAAGGTGGCGCGATGAGAACCTTTACTCTGAAGGTGTCCTCTCCGGAGGGAGATTTGTTCTGCGGCAATGTATTCAAATTGAGTGTACGCGGTACGGAGGGAGATCTTGCCGTTATGGCGGGCCATGTTCCTTTTGTTTCTTACGTGAAGCCTTGCGAATGTAAGATCGAATTGGAAGACGGCGAGGAGAAAATCGGACGTATCGAGAGCGGTATACTGAGCGTATCGAAAGATAAGGTTATTCTTCTTGTGGGCGATCTTTCGTGGGTTTGACGATTATACAAATATTAAAAAGACCTCGCATTCGATAATGCGGGGCTCTTTTTTTGAAACGACGGATTATTGCAATTGATATGACCGTGTGATATAATACAGGCAATATCGTGCATATAGGAGTGGTGAAGGATGGTGTTGAAAACCGAGCGATTGCTTCTTCGGCCCTGGAGGGAAGAGGATGCGGAAGATCTGTACAAATACGCAAAAGATCCCGACGTGGGGCTTCCGGCCGGCTGGCCGCCGCATACCGGTGTGGAAAACAGCCGGGAGATCATACGTACGGTGCTTTCTTCCCCCGAGACCTATGCTGTTTGTCTGAAAACGGATGAAAGGCCTATCGGCAGTGTGGGTTTGCATCGAAACGATCTCGCAGAACAGAATGACGAATACGAGCTCGGATACTGGATCGGCAAGCCTTTTTGGGGACAGGGACTGATTCCCGAAGCATCCCGTGAGATTCTTCGGCATGCTTTTGAGGATTTGGGTATGGCGCGGATCTGGTGCGGCCATTATGAAGGTAACGTGAAAAGCCGCCGCGTGATGGAGAAACTGGGCTTTGTCTATCATCATACCACCGAAGGAATTGAAATCAGCCTGCTGGGAGAGATCCGTGTGGGGCACGCCTTGCTGATGACTCGAGAAACATGGGAGAACACAAAGGACAATTATGAGGAAGAATAACACAGCGGGTATCCTTCTTGCCGTACTGGCTGCGGCGCTGTATGCGATCCATTCACCCTTTTCCAAGCTTTTGCTTGATTATATGCCTTCCACCCTGATGGCGGGATTTCTTTATCTCGGCGCCGGATTTGGGATGGGCGTTGTGGCGCTTGTCCGCAGACTCGGCAAGCGGGAGTATGCGGAGGAGAAGATCACCAAGCAAGATCTTCCCCTCACCCTCCTGATGATCGTTTTGGATATTCTGGCACCGATTTTTCTGCTTTTGGGCCTGTCCTTTACTACAGCGGCTAATGCGTCCCTGCTCAACAACTTTGAAATTGTTGCCACGGCGCTGATTGCGTTGCTTGTATTCCAGGAAAAGATCAGCCCTCGATTGTGGTTTGGCATCGGTTTTGTAACTGCTTCCTGTGCGCTTCTTTCCTTTGAGGACGTGTCCGGTCTGCGCTTTTCCCTTGGATCGGTCTTCATTTTGATTGCCTGCCTGTGCTGGGGTGTTGAGAACAACTGCACCCGCTGTCTCTCCGCCAAGGATCCTCTCGAAATTGTGTTGCTCAAAGGCATCTTTTCCGGGCTTGGATCGGTTAGTATAGGATTTGTTCTCGGTGAGCGGATCACGCATCTGTGGAGCGTATTTGCTGTCCTCGGTGTGGGCTGTGTGGCCTACGGATTCAGTATTTTCGTATACGTATATGCCCAGCGACTGCTTGGGGCGGCAAGAACCAGTGCCTATTATGCCGTCGCCCCCTTTATCGGCGCGCTTCTGTCGTTGGCGATTTTCCGGGAAATGCCGCCGTATACGTTCTTTATTGCGCTCTTGCTGATGGCAGTCGGCGCATGGCTCTGCTCATCGGATAAGCCGGTTTTCCTGAAAACTAACAAGAAAACCTGACCGATACGTACAAGCGTTTGCCGTAGTCGTTACTTAAATATGGGATTGACGTATAGATGGCCCCGGCAGTTATGCTGCCGAGGCCATTACTGTTTGTGTCATCCAAAGACACACGTTTAATCGAACTGCGAGTGGTATAGGGAATAGTAGAATCCGCCTTGCTGGATAAGCAAATCGTGATTGCCCTGCTCAATGATGGTTCCATCCTTTACGACAAGGATCGTATCCGCATTCCGGATGGTGGAAAGTCTGTGTGCGATAATGAAGCATGTCTTGTTTTCCATAAGGGCTGTCATTGCATTCTGGATCTGTATTTCTGTGCGGGAGTCCACGTTTGACGTTGCCTCGTCCAGAATCAGAATAGGCGCTTTGGAAAGAAAGGCACGGGCGATGGTTATCAGCTGCTTCTGTCCCTTGGAGATATTCACGCCGTCATCGGAGAGAATTGTGTCGTATCCGTCGGGCAAGCTCATTATGTATGAATCGATTTTCGCAGCATTTGCCGCCGCGTAAACCTCCTCCGGCGTGGCATCCTCCCGGCCGTAAACGATATTATCGTATATAGTACCGCAAAACAGCCAGGTGTCCTGCAGAACCATATTGAAGGCCAGTCGCAGATCGGATCTCTTTATCTGTATTGACGGGATTCCGTCGATGCGTATTTCACCGCTTTGATGGTCGTAAAATCTCATGAGCAGATTGATGATTGTGGTTTTTCCCGCACCGGTGGGACCGACAATTGCCACCGTTTGTCCTTTTTCGGCGGTTACGGATACGTTTTTCAGTATCGTTTTGTCCGGGGTATACCCAAAGGTCACGTTGGTGAGGTGAACGTCTCCGCTTACTTCTTTCAGATCCATTGCGTCCTCAGTATCTGCTTTTTCCGGCTCTTCATCGAGGACGGCAAATACACGGTCCGCAGCGGAGAAGGCTGACTGTATTTCGTGGAGAATATTGGAAAATTCGTTGATCGGTCCGGCAAACTTGCGGGAATACTGCACGAACTGCGCCACGCCGCCCAGAGTGATAAAGAAAACAGAGGTGGCGAGTATAGTCCCGTTTTGCGAATACATGTACAGTATTCCGCCTATAACCGCTACGAGAGTCAGGGAAATATTATTGATGAGGTTGATTGTGGGGAAGAGGAGCGCGGCATTGTATTCCGCTTTATAAAAAGCATCCATTGCCTCGTCGTTGATCTTGTTGAATCGCTCGGATATTACCTCCTGCCGGCCGTAAGCCGAGATCGTGCGGGAGCCGGTAAGCATTTCCTCCGCGAATCCGTTCAGTTCTCCATACTTTTTGGATCTTCTGCTGAAGAGAGGCCGCACCTTTTTGGAACGGTACCGTGTAAACAAAAGGGAAACGGGGACGGTCAAAGCAAATATCAGGATCATTGGCTTCGATATTTGCCACATAAAAACGAGAGAGCCCACAACGGTGTAGATGCTGGTGAGTATCTGTACGAGATCGTGGGACAGCGTACTGTTTATGGTATCGATATCGTAGGAAAGGTGGCTGATGATATCGCCTGTGGCGTGCGTATCAAAGAAGTTTACGGGCAGAGTTGTCAGCTTTTCAAAAACCTGCTTTCGCATTTTATAGATGATTCGTTGGCTCAAATGTATCATAACCACCGATAGGACGTATGACAATACGGCCGAGATCAGATAACAGCCGAGCATTCGCAGAATATTTTCCCAAACCGCAAAATAGTCCACACCGCTCTCGAGCACAATAGCATCAATTGCCGCACCGGAATATCTCGGGCCCAGAAGCGAAAGCTGATTCGCACCCAGTGTAAGGAGCAGTGCGACCGTAAACAGAGGCCACTGCTGCAGTACGTATTTGCTCAGGCGTATAAATACGCCTTTTTTATTTTTTACCTTGGAAACGTTCTTAGTCAAGGAAAGCACCTCCCATCTGCGAGTCGCTGATTTCCTTATACTCCGTACAGGTATTCATGAGTTCCTCATGCTTACCGCAGCCTATGATTTTGCCGGCGTCGATGACGAGTATGAGATCACAGTTTTTGACGGAGCTGACCCGCTGGGCGACCGTAATAACAGTAGAATTGGGCAACGATTGGGAAAGTGCTCCTCGCAGGTTTGCGTCCGTTTTGTAGTCCAGGGCTGAGGAGGAGTCGTCAAGTATCAGGATTTCGGGCATACCGGCAATCGCGCGGGAAATGAGCAATCGCTGACGTTGACCGCCGGATAGATTTGTGCCGCCGGTGGATATGCTGTGGGCATAGCCGTCCGCAAACGAGGTTATGAAATCGTGTGCCTGTGCGATTTTTGCGGCTTTCACGATATCTTCATCGGTGATGTCGCGGCCGAAGCGAATGTTTTCCTCGATGGTGTTTGCATAGAGAAAATCGTTTTGGAATACGACGCCGAACATGGCTGTGAGCTGCTCGCGTGTATACGAACGTACATCTCTTCCGTTTATGCGAATTATACCCTCATTGGCATCGTAAAAGCGCATCAGAAGACGCAGTATGGTGGACTTACCGCTTCCTGTAGCACCAATAATGCCGAGCGATTCGCCCCTTTTCAGGGAAAAGGAGATGTTGTTTACGTTGTTGCTTTTCCCAAGATAGGAGAATGACACGTTTTCAAAAGAAATGTGGTATGATGAGTCACCCTTGCCGTCATCGTCGTGCAGCGCCAGTTCATTCACTTCTTCCAGAACGGAAGAAATTCGCTTTGCCGACGCAGCGCACTTCGTATACATGACGAACATTCTCGAAAGAGACATCATCGCCATGGAAATCAGCGTAAAATACTGCATAAAAGCGATTACCGTTGTGGCGGAGGAGGTGTTGGTCGAAACAAAATAAGCACTGACCGCGATTACCGCAACAATGCCGATATTCATAAGAAGGGTCATGACGGGATTTACGACGCCCATAATTACGCCCGCCTTGGTCTCGTCCTGTCGCAGCGTCATATTAGCCCGATCATACCGGGCATTTTCGTAATCCACTTTTGAAAGTGCCTTGATGACGCGAATTCCCTGGGCGTCCTCGCGCACGACCCGGACCATGCCGTCCACCGATTGCTGCACCTTGGAATAAAGGGGAACGCCCATACGCGAAATGCTGTAAACCACCGTGAAGATGAGCGGCAGGGTTGCGATCATGACGAGCGCCAATTTCCTGTCCATGGCCAGGGTGATGATGCTTCCGCCCAGCAAAAGTATAGGTGCGCGGATACCCATTCTTTGCATCATACCGATAAAGTTCTGGACGTTGTATGTGTCCGAGGTTATTCTGGATTCGAGTGAGGGAATTGTAAATCTGTCGGTGCTTCTTGCGGAAAGGAAAAGCGTTTTGGAAAAGAGATCCTTTCGCATGCGGGTTGAGAACCTCATTGTTGTTTTTGCTGCCATACGGTTGGCAATGATGTTACCCAGGCAGGCAACAATCGCGCAGATCGCCATCAGTATACCATAGAGGACCATTCTGCCGGCATTGTTGCTTTCAATAACGTTTTCCAGCATATAACTCAGCAAGAACGGAATGATGAGTTCAGCTATTGTTCCGATAATTTTAACAGTGATGCCTACCGTTATTCGGCGGCCTAACGGTTTTAGATATGTAAATACCCACTTCATGTGTCTGCCTCTTGCATTTCGATAATTTCTCTTGCTTTTTCCTGCATGCGCTTTAGTACCGCGTCAAAAATCTCCAGATCTGCCGCCGGTATTCCTTCGGACAGAAGCGTCATCCACTCCGACGATGCCTCTTTGATTTCGGGCAGAACCGCAAGTGCCTTCTCTGTAGGAAAGACGGAGAATTGCCGCTTGTCACTCGGGTGGGGAAGCCTTGAAAGGTATCCGTGCTCCTCAAGATAGTTGACGTTTCTGGTCACGGTGCTTTTGTTAACGCAAAGCTCCCGCGCCAGGTCATCCTGGGATCTTCCGGGCTCACGGCATACGGCCAGAATAAACGCATAGTGACCGCTTTGAAGTGCGTCCGCAGTGATTCTTGCGTGCCTGTATATGGCTTGTGAGCGGCTGATATTGTTCAACATCTTCATAAATTTTTGCATATTGTGTACCTCGCGGTGTAAAAGTTGCGCACGCAACAGTTTCGTATGCAACTATTATAGACGAAATGGTACGGAATGTCAATCCATACAGCGATTTGCAGACGATTCTGCGGGATAGAGAACAGGCTGTCCGTTTTAGACGGACAGCCCGTGAATTCGTTTATTTGCTTGTTTCTGCGATAAATATGTCAATCTGATCGGTAATGGTCTTAAGGCTTTCTCTCCAGAAGTCGGGACGGGTCAGGTCAATTCCCGCAATGGATGCCACGTTTTCCACTGTGTCCACCGTGGTGGCTCGGAGAAGCTCACGGTACTTGGGAAGGAATGCGTCACCTTCCTCAAGATACTTGGCGTAGAGACCACGTGAAAAGAGCCCGCCAAACGCATAAGGGAAGTTGTAATAGCTGAGTCCTGCGCGGTAATAGTGGCTCTTACAGCACCACATGTAAGGATGGAGACAGTTGTGGTCAAGGCCGTCACCGTAGGATTCCATCTGGGCGTTTATCATAATCTTTTCCAGATCGTCTGCGTAAAGGAACGTATTCTTTCTGCGGCGGATTACCTCGTCCTCAAAAAGAAAACGGGAATAGATATCCACAATGATCTGCGTGGAATCCTGAATCTGGCTTTCGATCAGACGTATCTTTTCCTCACCCTCGGATTTGGCGATGGCATCGTTTACGATAATGAGCTCGTTGAAATTGGATGCAGTCTCCGCCACAGGCATGGTATAGCCGGTGTTGAGAGGACGGTGGGACTGAATCTGCTCACCGTGGTATGCGTGGCCCAGCTCGTGGGCAAGCGTTACAACAGAGCCGAAGCTGCCGGAGAAGTTGGTAAGAATACGGCTTTGACCGGCAAAGGGAAGATTGGAGCAGAACGCACCGCCCACCTTACCGGCGCGGGGATAGAAATCAATCCACTCTTCCTTGAACGCCCGATCCACCATATCCGCAAGGTCGGGAGCAAAGGATGAGAAATGATCTACCAGATAATCGTGCGCATATTCAACGGTGAATGTGTCGCTGCCCGCCTTACCCATAGGCGCCAGTATTTCGTACCAGGGAAGTCCGTTTTCATATCCGAGAAGCTTTGCTTTATGCCGCAGATATTTCCGGAAGGCAGGCATTGCCTCACGCATTGCCTCAAGCATCGCGTCCAGTGTAGCTTTTTCCATACGGGACTGCGCCAAAGTCATGGCAAGGGGATCTTCATATCCGCGAAGCTCTGCTTCGAGATTTACTTGCGCCTTGATACTGTTGAGAGAAAATGCGATGGAATCCTTGATCTTATCATAGCAAGCAATTTCGGCTTCAAATGCGGATTTTCTTACAGCAGGATCCTCGCTGTCTGCTAAACCGCGGATGGCGGAAAGGGAAGTAGTCTCTCCGTTATAATCTACTTTGACCGTCGATGTGAGGTGGGAGAAAAGATCACCCCATGCTCTGCCGCCGGAGATGTTCATTCTGGCGAAAAGCGCCTCGGCCTCATCGCTCATCATATGAGACATATCGTTTTTTATCTCGTCAAAGTAAAACTTATACTGGCTGAGAATCTCATCGGAAGCAATGACGCTGTCAAGATCGGAGAGTGTGCCGGCGAATTTCTCGAACTGTACGTTGTCTTTTGTGGTGGATGCGATCAGGGCGGAGATCTTCGTCTGATACGATGCTCCTTCTGCGTCGGAGCTGTCGACAGAGCGGCGAAGACTGAAGTATCCGGCCAATCTGCGTATAAGGACGGTCAGGTCCTCCTTGATCTCGATAACGCGGCGAAGCGTTGCCGCCGCACTTTCCTTGTCAAGAGCCGCTACGGCTTCGCTGAAAAGCCCGATCGATTTCTCGACACGCTCCATATCCGAGGCGAGGTTGGGGTCGTTGATGCCGCTGTAAAAAATGTCAAGTGACCATGTGTTGTACATACGCTTCTCCTTTTTGATCGTAAAATTTATGCTTGTTTTAGCACATTATATCATTAAAACGGTACGTTTTCAACGGTAAAAGGAAATTCTGTTTTGCAGTGCTGTGATCGGGACGGAAGGATTATCCTTGTTAGAATAAAAAAAGTAGCGCCGGCTCCCTTAATTTTGGAGCCGGCACTGCCGATGGTACGAGTGTTTATAACGAAACTACTCAAAATATTGAGAATAGAAGTCAAATCCTAAACATTCTTTTGCCTTTTTTAGGAACTGTTGG
>JBGVKV010000031.1:0-14152 GCA_045123975.1 Eubacteriales bacterium
ATGTTGTCGATGGCCTCCTGCTTGGCGCTCTCGATGAAGGCGCAGGTGTTGATGATGATGATGTCAGCCTCAATGTCCTCCGAGGTCAGCTCGTAGCCTGCGGCTACCACCTCGTGGAGCATGACCTCGGTATCCAGCTGATTCTTGGGACAGCCCAGGGACACAAAGCCCACCTTAATATTCGATTTTTTCATAGTTTCTCCTGTTTATTCGGCGTCGGCAAAGGAAGCCAGGGCGTCCTTGATCTCGTTGCCGGAATATCCCATGCGAAGCAGGGACAAAATCATTTTCTGTTTTTCCTGAGGATCGGCGGGAATCTCGCCGTATTTTCTCACCAGGATCACGTGCAGTGCGTGAGCGAACTCCTCCTCGGGGATCTCGGCGAGAGCGTTTTCAATGACCTCGCGGGGATATCCCTTGGCGGACAATTCCGCCACGATGCGGCGGCGTCCCCAATATTTCCGGCGCAGATAGGTGTCGATGGCGTGCTCCACCTGCAATTCCTCCCGCACCATACCGTGCTCCACGGCATAATCCGCGGCACATTCGCAGATCTCCTCGGAGAAATCGTATCCTTTCAGTTTGTGGATCAGCGTGCGGCGGCTCACCCCGGAATAGGAAAGGATTCCCTTCATACGGGCGATGGCGCGGGACAAAGCGGCGCTGCGGTCCATGCCCAGGTATTCTTCCTCGGTGATGGAGACTCCGTTTGACAGACGTCCCCAATTCCAGAACTCACGGGAGATCAGATACTCCACGGCTTCGTTTGTGTCCGCTGTGCCGATCTGGATGCTGACGGAAATACCCGCCGGTGATTCGGATACGGATTTGATACTGTACGTACTCACGTAAAACTCCTTATAATCTTATGCTGTCCAAAAATACGTATGATATATCAGCGCTTGCGCTGTACCTGACCGGCCTCCACGGCGAAAAGCGCCACGTCGGAGATCCGATCAAATATATTTTCTCCCTCGCAGGTGGTGATAATCACCTGCCGCCGGCCCAGCGCGGAGAGCAGATACTCCCGCCGCTCGGCGTCCAGCTCGGAGAAAACGTCGTCCAACAGATAGACCGGCTCCTCGCCGCCCACGGCCCGGGATATGGCACCCTCCGCCAGCTTCATGGCTAAAGCCAGGGATCGCCGTTGTCCTTGGGATGCGTACAGCTTGGCGCTTTGGTCGTTCAGATCCACTGCCACGTCATCCCGATGGATGCCGTAGAGGGTAGTGCCGGCGGAAATCTCCTTCACCAGCCGTTCCGTCAGAACGGCGTACAGCCGATCCGCCACGGCGGCCTCACTGCGGTGAGGAAGATCGGCGGGTGCGTCGCTGCCGGCGGCGCAGACGTATGTCAGTCGGGGGATCTCCCGCCCGCCGGTCATGTCGTTGAAGCACTCGCCCACCAGCTCGCTCAAGCGGTCGGTATAAGCGGCTCGGTGAGCTACGATGGCGGCCCCGCTGCGGGCCAGCTGACGGGCGTATACGGCCCATTGGTTGTCCTCCACCCGCATACCCTCCGCCGCCTGCTTCAGAAGGGCGTTTCGTTCCGTCAGGGCACGGGTGTAGGTGGAGAGGGCGGAGACGTAGCCGGGATACAGCTGTGCCAGGGCAATGTCTAAAAAGGCACGTCTCTCCGCCGGTGCTCCCGTCACGAGAGACAGATGCTCCGGGCAGAAAAGCACGGCCCGGAAGGAACCCACCAGCTCCTTCACCCCGGAAAGAGGGGCGCCGCCCCGGGTGATCCGCTTCTTTCCCCGGGTGGGGAAGGTAACGGACAGGTGGGTGTCGTACACGTCCCCTTCTCCCCGACAGGTGAGAGAGGCGGTGCCGAAATCGCACCCGGTGCGTACCAGCAGCTTGTCCGGCACGCCCCGGAAGGATTTACCCCGGGCGAAATAGTACATGCCTTCGAGAATATTGGATTTTCCCTGGGCGTTGGCGCCCCAGAGCACGTTGACTCCGGGGGAAAACTCCACCGTGGCCGTGCGGATATTCCGGAAATCCTCAAAGGAAACGGATGTGGCTTTCATACAATTTCTCGGCGATTATTCCTCGCCGGGCAGATCGAGGGAATCCTCGTCCTCGTCCATGTCGAGCAGACGGATATCCAGAGGCTCGTCGTCCCCCTCCTCGAAGTCGGAATCCCGCAGCTTGGCTGCCTTTTCCCGAACCAGGCGCTCGATTTCGGCGCTGATCTCCGGATTGTCGTCCAGGAACTTGCGGGCGTTGTCCTTGCCCTGGCCGATCCGCTGACCGGCATAGGAGAACCAGGCGCCGCTCTTCTCGATGATCTCAAAGGTAACGGCCATATCCAGAATCTCGGAGGCCTTGGAGATGCCCTGTCCGTACAGAATGTCGAACTCGGCGGTCTTGAAGGGAGGAGCCACCTTGTTCTTGACCACCTTGCAGCGGACGTGGCTTCCGTAGATGTCAGAGCCGTTCTTCAGATTTTCCACCTTGCGGATGTCCAGACGGACGGAGGCGTAGAACTTCAGCGCCTTACCGCCGGGGGTAGTTTCGGGATTGCCGTACATAACGCCCACCTTCTCGCGCATCTGGTTGAGGAAGATGACGATACATTTGGTCTTGGATACGGTGCCGGACAGCTTTCTGAGAGCCTGGGACATCAGTCTTGCCTGCAGGCCCACGTGGGCGGCACCCATGTCGCCCTCGATCTCCTGCTGGGGAACGAGAGCCGCCACGGAGTCGATGACTACGATATCGATGGCGCCGGAGCGCACCAGTGCTTCGCAGATCTCCAAGCCCTGCTCACCGGAGTCGGGCTGGGATACCAGCATGGAGTCGATGTTGACGCCCAGTGCCTTGGCGTACACGGGATCCAGCGCGTGCTCCGCGTCGATGAAGGCAGCCTCGCCGCCGGCCTTCTGTACCTCGGCGATGGCGTGGAGCGCCAGGGTGGTCTTACCGGAGGATTCCGGGCCGTAGATTTCAATAATACGGCCCCGGGGAAGTCCGCCCACGCCCAGTGCCAGATCCAGATTCAGAGATCCGGTGGGAACGGCGCTGACGGCCATACGGGGATTGTCGCCCATTTTGATGATGGCGCCCTTGCCGTAGGCGCGCTCGATCTGGGAGATGGCGGTGCTCAGGGCTTTTTTCTTTTCTTCGGGGGTGGCGTCTGCCGCGATTACGGGAGCGGCGGCTTTCTTGGTAGATTTCATAGTATAAAGATTCCTTTCGGACGGTAAAATACGGGATTTTGGGGCGGTTTTGCAAAAATGCAAAAATTCCACCCAATTACTATACCTATTATAACATAGAATGAAATCTTTGTCCACGAAATAAACAAAAGTTTGTGATTTTTTGGCAAGGGGATTTTGCGGGAAGCTTTTTCCGTCTTCCCGCCCAACGAAAAATGTCCCGTTTTGTTGAAAATCACCAAAAACGGAGATTTCATATCTGCGAAACGCCCAAAACTATCTTGAAAAAACCTATTGAAAATGTGCAAAATGTGGTGTATAATAGAATAGTACCCGGTTTTTTTCGGGCAAAGTTCGTACATATAAACAAAAGGAGCATTTTCGATATGGCAAACCTTACGACGAAATCTATCCGCAACGTAGCGCTTCTCGGTCACGGCGGAAGCGGTAAAACCACTCTTGCCGAGGCTATGCTTTACGGCTCCGGCACCATCGACCGTTTCGGCAGAACCCCCGACGGCACTACGATTTGCGACTTTGATACAGAAGAAATCCGCCGCGGCTTCTCCCTTTCTCTGGCAACCGCCAATCTGACTTGGAAGGATATTAAGATCAACGTTCTCGATACCCCCGGATACCTGGATTTCTCCGGTGAGGTTCTGCAGGGCGTTCGTGTAGCCGACGCGGCTGTGATTACCATCGACGGTAAGGCCGGCCTGGAGGTCGGCGCCGAGCTGGCTTGGGACTATGCTGTGGAGGCCGGTATTCCCCGTGCCTTTTTCGTAAACAAGTGCGACGATCCCGACGCCAACTTCAACCGCGTGTTCAACGAGCTCCACGAGAAATTCGGCGCGGCTCTGTGCCCCGTATTCGTTCCGATCCGTACCTCCAATAACATCATCATGATCGACTTGATCTCTATGAAGGCGTACCGCTACAACGACAACGGTAAGCGTGAAGAGTTCATGATGCGCGATGAGTGGGAGAATCTGGCTACCTCTTATAAGGATATCCTGAACGAGGCTCTGGCCGGTACCTCCGAGGAGCTGATGGAGAAATATTTCGCCGGTGAGGAAATCACCCGCGACGAGGCGATCCTGGCTCTCCACGAGGGTATTATCGCCGGTTCTATCGTTCCCGTATACTGCGGCGCAGCCACCAAGATGTGGGGCGTTTACGCACTGATGGACGCTATCGCCGAATCCTTCCCCCGTCCCACCGCACGCAAGGTGGAGCACGACGTGGACGGCAACGACGTGGCTATCGAAGTGGAAGGCTCCGACACCGCTCTCTTCGTATACAAGACCAGCGCGGATCAGTACGGTATGATGTCCTTCTTCAAGGTTATGAACGGTACGCTGAAAAAGGATATGGTTCTGAAGAACCTGACCTCCGGCGTCCAGGAAAAGATGGGTCACTTCTACGTAATGCGCGGTAAGAAGGCAACCGAGGTGGATGAGCTGGTTTGCGGTGATATCGGTATGCTGCAGAAGCTGAGTGGCACCAAGACCGGTGACACCCTCCGTCTCACCGGCGACACCCAGTATAAGGGTATTGCCTTCCCGAAGCCGTACATGACCCGTGCCATCGTTCCCGCCGCCAAGGGCGACGAGGATAAGATCTCCGGCGGTATCGCTAAGCTGCTGGACGAGGATCGCACTCTCCTTTATGAAAACAACGCAGAGACCAAGCAGATGACCATCTCCGGTCTGGGCGATATCCATCTGGACGTTACCGTTGCCCGTCTGAAGTCCCGCTACGGCACCAGCGTTGTGCTGACTGAGCCCCGCATCGCATACCGTGAGTCCATCAAGGGCACGGCTGACGTGGAAGGTAAGCATAAGAAGCAGTCCGGCGGCTCCGGCCAGTACGGTCACGTAAAGATCCGCTTCTCCCGCGGTGAGGATGAGGGTTTGACCTTTACCACCTCCGTTGTGGGCGGTACCGTTCCGAAGAACTTCTACCCCGCTGTTGAGAAGGGTCTGCAGGAAGCTATGGAGCGCGGCGTTCTGGCAGGATATCCTGTTGTAAATCTGTGCGCCGATCTGTACGACGGCTCCTATCACCCCGTTGACTCCAACGAAATCTCCTTCAAGCTGGCAGCTCGCCTGGCATATAAGGAAGCATTGCCGAAGGCAAAGCCGATCCTTTTGGAGCCCGTGGGCACTCTGCTCGTAACCGTGCCGGATGACATGGTGGGCGACGTGATCGGTGACGTTACCAAGCGCCGCGGTCGTGTGCTGGGTATGAATCCTACTGAGGGCAAGGCAGGCTACACCACGCTGGAGGCCGACGTGCCGAAGGCAGAAATGTCTGACTACGTAATCGCTCTGCGCGCATCCTCTCAGGGACGCGGCCGCTTCGACTTCACCGTGAAGAGCTACGAGGAAGTTCCCGCTGCCGTGGCACAGAAGATCATCGCCGACCACAAGGTGGAAGAAGACTAATCATAACAAAGGGGCTGCCGCGATGCGACAGCCCTTTTTTCCTCCGGTCTGAAGGTGCGGAAAGCGGTCTCGCGTGACAACTGCTTCCGACCGGTTGGGAGTTTCGCCTCAAATCTATGAAAAAGGTACGGTCATTTGTAATGAAAAAATATATACTCGCTTTGGACGAAGGCACCACCAGCACCCGTGCGATCCTGTTCGATCGGGCGGGACAGATCGTGTCCACGGCCCAAAGGGAATTCCCCAGCCACTATCCCCAGCCGGGATGGGTGGAGCAGGACGCCCAGGAAATCTACGCCGCCCAATACGCCACCCTGACGGAGTCCCTGGTGCGGTGCGGGGCGGAAATGCAGGAGGTAGCCGCCATCGGCATCACCAATCAAAGAGAAACCGTGGTGGTATGGGATCGGCACACGGGTAAGCCTTTGTGTCCCGCCATCGTATGGCAGTGCCGCCGCACGGCGGACGCCTGCCGGAAATTGGAGGTGGACGGCCTCGCGCCCATGATCGCGGAGAAGACGGGACTTCGCCCCGACGCATATTTCTCCGCCACCAAGCTTGCCTGGATCCTCGAGAACGTGGACGGCGTCCGTGCCTTAGCCGAGGCAGGGGATGCCCTGTTCGGTACCGTGGATACCTGGCTTCTTTGGAAGCTGTCCGGCGGTCTTCTTCATAAGACGGATGCCACCAACGCCAGCCGTACTATGCTGTACAACATCCACACCCACGATTGGGATGAGGATCTCTTGAAGCTGTTCCGTATTCCCCGGGCTATGCTGCCCCAGGTCTGCCCCAGCGGCTCCTTCTTTGGGGACGTGCATATTCTGGGCACCACGGTGCCCGTGTGCGCCATGGCCGGCGACCAGCAGGCCGCCCTCTTCGGTCAGGGATGCTTTGCCCCCGGCGAGGGAAAGAACACCTACGGCACGGGATGCTTCCTTTTGGTCAATTGCGGCGAGCGGGCCGTTCAGTCGAAATCCGGTATGCTGACTACCGTGGCCGCCACCCTGACGGGGGAAAATCCCCAGTATGCCCTGGAGGGCAGTGTGTTCGTGGGCGGTGCCGTGATCCAGTGGTTGAGAGATGCCATGGGGCTGATCTCCGAGGCACGGGACAGTGCCTATTTTGCATCGAAAGTCAAGAATAATGACGGCGTGTACGTGGTTCCCGCCTTCACGGGATTGGGTGCACCCTATTGGGATATGTACGCCCGCGGTACCATCGTGGGTATGACCCGCGCCAGCGGACGGAATCATATCATACGGGCGGCCTTGGAATCCATCGCCTACCAGACGGAGGATATTCTGCGTGCCGTTTCCGCCGATGCGGGCATCGAGATGCGGGATCTGAAGGTGGACGGCGGCGCATCGGCCAACGAGCTTCTAATGCAGTTCCAGGCGGATATTTCCCACGTCCGTGTGATCCGCCCCGCCTCGGCGGAGGCGACTGCCCGCGGCGCTGCCTATCTGGCCGGTCTCAGCTGTGGCTTTTGGCACGGCCGGGAGGATTTGCCTCTTATGGCGGACAGCAAGATCTACTCCCCCGTTATGGAGGAGGAGGAGCGATCCCGCCTGCTTCACGGATGGCACCGCGCCGTCCGTGCCGCCCGCGCCTGGGCAGAGGAATAATGTATCCGAAACCGCGGTTGTTGCCGCGGTTTCTGTTTTCTTGTAAATTTATCGTAACACGATAAATAATTATTGACACACGAGAAATATCGCGGTATAATAAAAGAAAAACATCCCCGGAGGAGGTTGTTCTGTGATGAAACCTGTTTCCCTTTGGATACGGCTTGCCCTACTTTTGATGGTGGCGGCGGTGGCCGTTATGAGCTTTGCCTGGATGCCCACGGCGGTGGATTACGCATCCGATTTTCTGGGAGGGGCATCCCGTCCCGTTTTGTACGCCCTTGGCGGCATGATCGCTTTGGTGATGGCGACGGTGGTGATCCTTGCCTTCCGCCTGCCTTGGGCCATTGACGCGGATTGCATCTTTCATGCCCGCACCGCCCGGCTTCTGCGGGGAATCGGGGCTTTGCTGGGCGGGGATTGCCTGCTTTTCGGCGGCGTGGCGATCGCATTGCTGACGGCGGGGGATATTCTTCTGGCGCCGGTGCTGCTCTTCGTGGACGGAATCGGTTTTTGCCTTACCTTGATGCTGTTTGTTCTCTCGGATTACGTGGGCCGTGCAGCCATCCTGAAGGAGGAGGCGGACGGAACCTTATGATCGTGGTAAATATTGACGTGATGCTGGCCAAGCGGAAGATGAGCGTAGGGGAACTTTCGGAAAAGGTGGGCTTCACCATGGCCAACGTGTCCCTGCTGAAAAACGGGAAGATCAAGGCGCTGAAATTATCCACGCTGGACAAACTGTGCCGGGTGCTGGACTGTCAGGTGGCGGATTTGCTGACCTATGTGCCGGGGGAAGCGGAGGATGAGGACGATGTATGACGTGGCCGTCATCGGTGCGGGCCCGGCGGGTGCGATCTTTGCCGCAGAATTGGCGGCGGCAGACCCCGCAAGGAAAATCCTGCTCATCGATGGCATCGGCGAGGGGAAGGGAAAAGTGTGCGGGGGCCTATTGGCACCGGACGCCCAAAAGGTGCTGGCCAAATTGAATCTGACTCTGCCTAATTCCGTTTTGGCCGATCCACAGATCTTTGCCGTGGAAACGGTGGATCTCTCTCCCCGTTACGTGCGCCACTATACGCGGCACTATCTCAATATGGATCGGGCGGCCTTTGACCGATGGCTGCTCTCCCGCGTGCCCCCGTCGGTGACGGTATGGACGGGGCGGTGCTTTTCCGTAACGGCGGTGGACGGAGAATATCGCCTCCGCATCCGTTGCGGTGACGGAATCCGCGAGGCGGTGGCCGCCGCTCTGGTCGGGGCGGACGGAAGCAATTCTCTGGTGCGCCGCTGCTTTTTTCAGGATTCGATGTTTCGTTATGTGTCCATTCAGGAGTGGTACGAGGGGAATGTGGAACAAATCCCTCATTACGCCTGCGTGTTTGACGAGAAAACCAGCGACAGCTGTTCCTGGACGATCCGTAAGGATGGGCTGGCTTTGTTCGGCGGTGCTTTCCGCCGAGACGGATGCCGCAAAGCCTTTGCGGAGCAGAAATCCCGACTGGAGGAGCACCTGGGACAAGCCTTTGGCGATCCCGTCAGGCGGGAGGGGTGCTTTGTTTCCTCGCCCCGGAAGTGGCGGGATTTCATCCCCGGCCGGGCCGGTGTGTATCTGTGCGGCGAGGCCGCAGGATTCATCAGCGCCAGCTCCTTTGAGGGAATCAGCTCCGCCATTTTGAGCGGTAAATTGTTGGCAGAATCCTTTCTCGACGGGCAGAGCGCTGAGGAGATTCTGCGGTTGTACCGGCGGAAAACCCTTGGGCTTCGCCTGAAGCTGTGGTGCAAGATCCCGAAGATGCGGATTCTCTGCTCGCCCATCCTGCGCTCGCTCATCATGCGAAGCGGCCTGCAAAGCGTGAAACGGTATACGTAAAGGCGGCGCATTTCGCGCCACCTTTTCTGTTACGGTATCTTTATGGGAGTGATTTTCACCGCATCCGTGATTGCTTTTGCACGCTGATACGGCTCCGATACGGAAGCGATCTGCTCCGCGCTGCCGCCGCGGTGTGTCAGATCGTTGCACATACGGCCAAGGAATGCCTTTGCCAGCGCGGCGAAGACGGTATCGCCTGTCTCCTCCGCGGCAGACAGCAGGATTTCACCCAGGCGGAGGGCTTTTTTCGTCTTTTCCTCGAGCGTGAGGGTGGGATCGAAGAACACAACCCGGCCCCATTTACCCCCCGCAAAGGAGATCAGCTCGTACATATTATGCTGTACGTACTCGTAATACTCCGGCGTGTCTTTGGCAAACAGCTGCTCGCATTTCTGCCCCACGGTGGCGTACCAGTTGGCAAATTTCGTGTGGTAAATCTCCAGCGATTCTTTTGTTTTTCCCTCGGCGTGGAGGATCTTTGCCCGCATATTCCAGGCATTCAGGCGGAGGGTTTCCTCGGTGCATCCGGCCAGAATTTTGTCGCACAGGGTGAGAAATTCCTCCTTGTGGGCCAGGAGCACGGCGGGATCGTTGTCGGCCATATCTCCGGCGATGTCCCACATATAGTAGTGTATCACCCAATAATCGCCAGGGTAGTCGTGATAGGCCTTCACAATCACTTCCCTCGCCTGTTTCGGATCCGTTTTCCACAGACTGCGGTATTGGGCAAGGGTTTCCTCAATGTCCCGGCGGACTTTTTCTTCGCTATATCCCATCAGAGTGTCCAGCGTCACGCCGAAATAATAGGCCAGCGGCTGGAGAAGGGTAATGTCGGGGTAACTTTCGCCCCGTTCCCATTTGGAAACGGCGGCACAGCTTACGTTCAGGGCTTCGGCCAACTGTTCCTGGGTGATGCCCTTTTCTGTGCGCAGATGTTTAATGTTTTTCGCAATCAAAATATCCATAGTGTACCTCCCAATTGTATTGAGCCGACGTCTGCTTCTGTATATATTGTACCATAAAACGGGAGGATGTACAGGTACTGTCGGGAAAGACGGAGTGAACTGCAGGTTGAATTTTTGGAGCGTTGGTGTTGTAAATGCGACAAAAAAGAGCCCCTCGGGCTCTTTTTTGCTTATCTTGGAGAATCACTTACGAATCCCAAAGGGCTTCGTTGGTGGTGGAAACAGCCATGGCACCGGCGGACAAAGCCGATACGATGTCACTCTTTTCTGAGATCAGTCCTCCCGCAATGATGGGCACGGGAACCGTGGCGCACAGCCGGCGGATGATGCCCGGCATCAGGCCGGGGAGGATTTCCAGGGTATCGGGGACAACCTGCTCAAAGGCGTGGGTGAGATTGTCCAGCGCCATGGAATCGATGAGGAACACGCGAAGGACGGTGAACAGACCAAGTTCCTTTGCCCGGCGGATCAGGGACGGCTTGGTGGAAATGATGCCGTCCGCCTTGGTGGTGCGGGCGATGAAATCCACAGCCACCTCACGGGAGCCCAGACCTCCGATGAGATCCAGGTGCACGATGGCGCGTTTTCCCGCCCGGTGGATAGACTCGGTCAGCTCGGCAACACTCAAAATATCACCGAACAGAAGGAAAATCACTTCGTTATCGGTTTTCAGCGCACGCTCCAGCTGCTGTCGGTTTTTCACCGCAGGCAGGGTAGGGCAATCAGCAATGTTCTGGATATCCATCTTGGCCTCACATTTCGCGGGTAGCCACAAGATCGGCGCCGCTGTCAGCGATATTCTCTACGATTACCTGGCCCAGGCGAACCGGTGCACTTACGGTGACACCGTTCAGAACAGCCATAGCCTCGGCGATCTTATTCTTGGGGATGGGACGATCCGTCTTTACGGGAAGGCGGGGCAGGGTGGCGCCCGTGATCTTCACCGTGGAGGTCAGAGTGCGCACGGGAGCGGTCAGTTCCGCATGGGCGTAATCCACACCTCTTTTGCATCCGTTTCCGGTAACCGTACCGTTTTCATCGATGCGCAAATGACAGCCGCGGGGGCAGACGATACAGATCAGTTCTTTCATGCGGACACCTCCTCACAGCGGATATACAGGGTGTTGCCCTTGGCCGATGCCAGAAGGGCGGTGGGAATCTCGATGCGCTCCATTTCGCCGGGAGCCATGTGGATGCGGGGGAAGGAGCACAGCTCTGCTTCGCCGTCGCTCACCACGATGCGGCTCTTTCCGAACATACGGCGCACGCGGAAGAACACGGATACCGTCTTGTCGGTGAGATTGGGGTGGAGCTTGGAGGGAACGGTATAGGTAACGTTGTCGGACGCCTCGATGCGGTAGGCCACCTCATCGGGCAGCTTGCTTCCGAGAAGGTACTCGGCCGCGCTCTGACCGGCTCTCTGGGCTTCCTTGGTTACGTAGTCTACCAGATCGTGAACGTGGAGCACGTTGCCGCAGGCGAATACGCCGGGGATGGTGGTTTCCATGTTCTCGTATACCTCAGGACCGTTGGTGCGGGGATTGAGGCGGATGCCGGCCTGCTTGCTCAACTCGTTCTCCGGGATCAGACCGACGGACAGAAGCAGCGTGTCGCACTCGAAGGTGATCTCCGTGCCGGGGATGGGGGTACGGTTTTCGTCCACCTTCTGGATTACGATCTTTTCCACACGGTCGCGGCCGACAATATCCGTTACGGTGTGGGACAGATACAGCGGAATACCGAAGTCGTCCAGGCACTGCACGATGTTTCTCTGCAGACCGGAGGAGTGGGGCATCAGTTCCACACAGGCGAGCACCTCTGCGCCCTCCAGGGACAGACGGCGGGACATGATCAAACCGATATCGCCGGAGCCCAGGATAACGACCCGTTTGCCCACCATGCATCCTTCCATATTCACAAACCGCTGGGCAGCGCCTGCGGTGAAGATGCCCGCGCAGCGGGTACCGGGGATGGAGATGGCACCTCTTGTGCGCTCACGGCAGCCCATGGCAAGGATAATGCTGTCTGCCTGAGCGGTGTGGTATCCCTCCGTGTTGACGAAGTGGATAACGCGGTCCTCGCTGATATCCAGCACCATCGTGTCGGAGATGACACGGACGGTGGTTTCCTTCAGCATGGCAATAAAGCGGGCGGCGTATTCGGGGCCGGTCAATTCTTCCTTGAAGTAGTGAAGACCGAAGCCGTTGTGAATGCACTGGTTGAGGATACCGCCCAGATCGCGGTCTCTTTCAATGAGCCAGATATCGCGCACGCCTTTTTCATAAGCGGCCACGGCGGCGGCAATGCCGGCAGGACCTGCGCCGATGACGGCAAGCTGACATTTTTCCATTTTTATATCTCCTTTGTCCGTCCTGTCAGAATATAGCTTCCGGGCTGATCCATGGGGATTTCTTCCATGGGAACGCCCAATTCGCGCCCCAGGATCTCCTGCACGCGGGGACCGCAGAAGCCGCCCTGGCACCGGCCCATGCCGGCGCCGACACGGCGCTTGACGCCGTTTACGGAGGTGGGCGGAATTTCCGAGTGGATCGCGGCCACGATCTCGCCCTCCGTGATTGTCTCACAGCGGCAGATCACACGGCCGTAGCGGGGATCCTCGGCGATCACACGGTACTTTTCCTCATCGGAGAGGTGCTTGAAGCGTACCACGTGCCGTCCGTCCCGGAAGTCTGCCTTGCGGCACAGCGGGGTGCGGGAATTTACGTATTTCACTGCCTCCTCCGCAATGGCGGGAGCGGCTGTCAGACCCGGGCTCTTGATGCCTGCCAGGAGGAAGAAGCCGGGCACGGTGAGGCTTTCGCGGATGTAGAAATCGTCCTGGGCGTGGTTTGCACGCACGCCGGCGAAGTTGCGGATATTTTCACGGAGCATCAGGCTGGGCACGGAGCGCAGCGCCTGCCGTCTTACGGTGTCCAGACCCTTGACGGTGGTTCCGGTTTCGTCGGGGGCAGATACGCCCTCGGCGTTGGGACCTACGATCAGATTGCCGTGGATGGTGGGAGAAACCAGTACGCCCTTGCCGTTTTCATCGGGGCACTGGAAGATAACCGAGTGTACCCGATCTCCCTCGCTCTTGTCCAAAAGGTAATACTCGCCTCGGTTGGGTGTCAGAGTGAATTCGTGCACGCCGAGAAGCTCGCACACCGCATCCGCATAGGTGCCGGTGGCGTTCAGTACGGTCTTTGCGCGGAATTCGCCCTTGGGTGTCGTTACGGTAAAGGTTCCGTCCTTCTCCTGACGGATGGCGGTGGCCGGTGCTTCCAGCACCAATTCCACGCCGTTGCGCACAGCAACCTGCGCCAGAGCCAGCGCCAATTCCCAAGGAGAGATGATGCCGGCCGTGGGCGCATACAGCGAGCCCACCACCGTATCGGCCAGATTGGGCTCCATCTCACGAACCTCTTCCCTCGTAAGCAGACGGAGGTCGGGAACGCCGTTCTTCACACCACGGTCGTACAGCTGACGGATGTGCTCCAGATCCTTGTCCGAGAAGGCAAGCACGTGGCTTCCGACCCGCTTGAAGGGAACGTCCAACCGACGACACAAATCCTCCATCATACGGTTGCCTTCCACGTTCAGGCGTGCCATCTCCGTGCCCGGGTGCGGATCGTATCCGGCGTGAACGATGGCGGAATTTGCTTTCGTCGTGCCGTTCGCCACGTCGTTGCTCTTTTCCAGAACGGTGACGGAGACGTCGTATTGCGAAAGCGCGTAGGCACAGGCGGCGCCGATTACGCCGCAGCCGAGAATAATAACGTCTTTCATAAAAATCCCCCCAAATGACAAAAAATGAGCGCAACAAAAAGCGGTGACGCATTTGTTACACTCAATCTCTCAACAATTACTTCACACATAGAATAGCATATTTTTTTCGCGGTGTCAATAAGTGCGTAATATTTTTCCCGGAAGTTTCGCCCATATTTCCGGCATTCTGCCGGAAATATGGAACTGAGCCCAAAGGCTCTTTTCTTTGGGGGCTCAGAACCCCGGTTTGCGCCGAGGTGTAGCGGAACCGAAGGACAGCACAGCGCAAACCTTAACCGCCTGCGGCGGTG
>JBGVKV010000032.1:0-3413 GCA_045123975.1 Eubacteriales bacterium
GATCAAAGTCTATCTATGGGATATATCTATCAAAAACGCGCCACGCGGAAAATGCGCACTGCGGTGCGCAGTATCAGCGATCATTGTAGGGACCGGCGTCCTCGACTGTCCGCTATCTGAAATCAACGTCCGGTCCCGTTATCCTAAAAATCAACCCATTCTCCTACCTAACATAAAAAATGCCGCCATCGGCGGCATCATGAAGAAAAGTTAGGAGAAATCGCCACCCCTCCGACTGACGGCGAGGAACGGGAAAGTTAGTTTGTGAAACGATTCATCTTCCGCTGTCCTCATTATACGCTGTCCCTCGCACTCCTTGGAGTGCGTTCAAAAAAAGAACGCGTCTATGCTGACTCTCCCGTTTGGATAAATATCGTTCTGGGGGTTTTGGGGACCTCCCCAAACCCATGGGGGGTGCAAAGGGGGGACCTGCGGGGAGCGGTCCCCCTTTTGATTCCTCCCGAAGCAGACCTCCCCTCCATGCAAAAAAACGGGGCTTCCGCCACAGCGGAAACCCCGTTTCTGTTGGATAAATCTTACGCCTGAGCGGCATCCACGATCTTCGCGAACTTTGCGGGAACGAGGGATGCGCCGCCGATCAGACCGCCGTCTACGTTGGTCTTAGCCAGAAGCTCAGCTGCGTTGCCGTCGTTCATGGAACCGCCGTACTGGATGGTGGTAGCCTGTGCTACGGTGTCGCCGTACAGATCGGCCAGAACGGAGCGGATGATGGCGCAAACCTCCTCCGCCTGCTCCGGAGTTGCGGTCAGACCGGTGCCGATAGCCCAAACGGGCTCGTAAGCGATGATTACGTTCGTCATATCCTCAGCGGAAATGCCGGCCAGATCCAACTTGGTCTGCATGGAAACGATCTCGGCGGTGATGCCGGACTGACGCTCCTCCAGAACCTCACCCAGGCAAAGGATTACCTTCAGGCCTGCGGCCAGAGCGGCCTTGGTGCGCTTGTTTACGGTCTCGTCGGTCTCGCCGAAGTACTGACGGCGCTCGCTGTGACCGATGATTACGTACTCAACGCCGCACTCCAGCAGCATATCGGCAGCGATCTCACCGGTGAAAGCACCCTTTGCTTCGAAGTGTACGTTCTGCGCGCCGATCTTTACGTTGGTGCCCTTAGCGGCAGCCACAGCGGCGTGAATGTCCACAAAAGGAACGCAGAGAACGGTCTCACAGCCGTCCTTGCCGGCAACGAGAGCAGCAGTTTCCTTGATGGCGGCTTCCGCTGCGGAGGGGGTCATGTTCATCTTCCAGTTGCCTGCGATGATGGTTTTTCTTGTAGCCTTGTTCATTGGTGTAGTCTCCGTTTCAAAAATAGTTGGTACAAAAGCATACCGGAGGGCCAAAGGCACTCCGGTACACAAATCGTCAGAAATTACTTGTCCTGCAGGCAAGCGATACCGGGCAGTTCCAGACCCTCAAGGAACTCGAGGGATGCGCCGCCGCCGGTGGAGATGTGGGTCATCTTCTCAGCGTAGCCCAACTTTTCAACAGCCGCTGCGGAGTCACCGCCGCCGATGATGGAGATCGCGCCGGACTCAGCCACAGCCTTAGCTACAGCGATGGTACCGGATGCAAAGTTATCCCACTCGGATACGCCCATAGGTCCGTTCCAAACAACGGTGCCGGCGCCCTGAATGGACTTGGAATACAATTCCTGAGTCTTCTCGCCGATATCCAGACCCATCCAGCCGTCCGGAATGGAGTCGGAGTAGATGCGCATGAAGGTGGTGTCAGCCTTGTACTCGCGGCCGATGATGTTGTCCACGGGAAGCAGGAAGTTTACGCCCTTCTCACGTGCCTTAGCCATCAGATCGCGTGCCAGATCCAGCTTGTCTGCCTCGCAGATGGAGGTACCGGTGGTGTTGCCCATAGCGCGGAAGAAGGTGTAAGCCATACCGCCGCCGATGATGAGGGTGTCCACCTTCTCGATCAGGTTGTTGATAACGCCGATCTTGTCGGAAACCTTAGCGCCGCCCAGGATTGCTACGAAGGGACGCTTGGGATCGCTCAGAGCCTTGCCCATTACGGAGATTTCCTTCTCAATCAGGTAACCGCAAACAGCAGGCAGATAGTCAGCTACACCGGCAGTGGAAGCGTGCGCGCGGTGTGCGGTGCCGAATGCATCGTTTACGAAGATCTCAGCCATGGAAGCCAGTTCACGGGAGAAGTCGGGATCGTTCTTCTCCTCTTCCTTGTGGAAGCGAACGTTCTCGATCATCATAACCTGACCGGGCTTCAGAGCAGCAGCCTTCGCCTTGGCGTCCTCGCCGATAACGTCGGAAGCCATAATTACTTCCTGACCCAGGAGCTCGCTCAGACGGGCAGCAACGGGAGCCAGGGAATACTTCATGTTGAACTCACCCTTGGGACGACCCATGTGAGAGCAGAGGATAACAGCGGCGTTTTCCTTCACCAGATACTGGATGGTGGGCAGAGCGCCGTTGATACGGGTCTCATCGGTGATTACACCGTCCGCCATGGGAACGTTAAAGTCGCAGCGAACGAGAACTTTTTTGCCGGATACGGCAATGTCTTCGACATTCTTCTTGTTGTATGTCATATGAATCTCCTGATGTGATAAAATTTGTTACACACATAATAATATACCACATTGCATTGGAATTATCAACAGTTTTATAAAATTTTTTCCATAAAGATATATCGATAAAAGGGGGAATGTCTTCCAAAAAGAGAAAAAATAAAATATCGGGAATTTTTCAAAAAGATATTGACAAGGGAATTGCGAGGTGATATAATAATGTGCGTCGTGAGAAATGCGCTGGTGTAGCTCAGCTGGCAGAGCAGCTGATTTGTACTCAGCAGGTCGGGGGTTCAAATCCGTCCACCAGCTCCACCTTGACTTTCCACAACGAATTGAATATGGGGGAATTCCCGAGCGGCCAAAGGGGGCAGACTGTAAATCTGTTGTCACTGACTTCGGTGGTCCGAATCCACCTTCCCCCACCAAGCAAAAGGACATCTGCGGATGTCCTTTTTGCTTTGTCCGGCGGGACGAAGTCCCCGCCGGACCGGGGGCAATTGTGGATTCGGAAGCCCGTGCCTATGCCGTAGGCGGGCAAAAACAGTCCGGTGGACTGTTTTTAGGGCGTGGGCTTTTGCTGTGTTCGCAGTGGGCCGGGAGCGGGCGTGCGAGTTCGTGAAACGAACTCGTTTTTTTGGCGGTGGTTTGACTTCACAAAACGGACCGTTGAAGACGCCGGTCCCTACGGGCAAAGCGTGGATTTACGTTACCCCGGTAGGGGGCGGGACTTGGCAAAGCCAACGTCCACTCGACGCCCCGCCACGTACAATCCCGGTTTTTCTCACGGGAGGGGAGACCCCTCCCCTACGGGGGCGGCGCCCTCGACGCCCCGCAATGTACGATCCCGGTTTTC
>JBGVKV010000033.1:0-5227 GCA_045123975.1 Eubacteriales bacterium
CCTCGATGGAGATCAGCGCCTTGCACAGATAGGGATTCTTCTCCAACTGGGAATACGGAACCCACAATCCGTTTTCCGATGCATAGATACGCTCGTCTTCCAATTCCACCGGCGTTCCGATTCGGTTTTGCCGATCCTCCATGGTCTCGTAATCCATATAGTAGATACGGGTCGTTGTATCGGCGCTTGCCTTCAAAAGCAACGAGGTATCCATGGTGGGATCAATATAATTCTTTACGTAGATAGCGAATACCGTTCCGACGATAACGCCCGTGATCAGTCCGATCAGCATAACGGTCAGAAGTATATTCAGCACGTAGGACAAAAGACGGGCCAGTATCTTTCCCATAATCGCCAGCGCTTTCAGGATCTCCTGCCCCCACGACATACGCGGCTGCGGTCTCCTTCTTTGGTTTCCTGTCACAGTTTACACCAACCTTTCCGTCAGGGAATTAGACGAATGAAATACTCGCGTAGTTCCGACCGACAGATGAATACTTGTATTGTAGCACATTTTTTTGAATATAATATGAAATTTCACAGAGATTATCAAAATTTACAATTTCTTTCCCCTCAGCGCAGAATCACCGCACCGTCTCCCAGAATGGCGCGAAGCTCGCGGAGCACAAAATCGCTCAACTCCACCCCGTACCCCTCCGCCTGCATATATTTGCCGACGGATGCGTCGTAGAACACAACGGGGAACGATCCGGGAAAGATTCCTATGAGGCTCTGCGACCGTCTGAAATTCTCACAATCCATACTGTCCACCTTCAGGAACAGCTTCGTGGGGGATTTCTTCCCTTCCGTCTTCGGCGCTTCTGCTTTGGTCACCGGAGCGGACGTTTCCTTAAAGGATGCGTTATCCAACAGGCGCTGGACACTGCGCAAAAGGATCTTGGGCTCCTCTTCTTCCCGGGCAGAGATGGTTCCGGTGATAATCACCGCTTCGTTCAGAACCAATTCCGCCCCAAAGGCGGCAAGGGATTTGGCGAAAACGATTACTTCTATCTCACCGGTGCGACCTTCCACGGTGATAAACGCCATCTGCTCCCCATTACGGGTAGCTTTGTTCTGACGGCGGGTAATGATGCCCGCAATTTTTACCACCTGCTTGTCCGCATACCGGGCCGAAGTATCCGAGGGGGATTCCTCCTCGGACGTATCGTCGGCGGCAAAGGCCGCCTTGATGCCGGCAACGGAGTCCGGCACAATCTGCTCCAGATGCTTGCTGTAATCGTCCAGAATATGACCGGAGAAATACAGCCCCGAGCTGTCCTTTTCCAGAGCCAGAAGCTCTCTCGAACTGAATTCGGGGACATCCGGCAGTGTGATCGCAGGAATGGCCGGCGTATCCTCTACGGCACTTACCGCGGAAAACAGATCCAGCTGGCCCGCCACGCTTTGCCGATTGGCAGCAGAGTGGGCATCCAGCACCGTTTCGTACACGATCAGCATTTGACTGCGGCGGGCACCCAGCCCATCCAGCGCGCCGGATTTGATCAGCATCTCCAATTGCCGTTTATTCCCGATAGAGTCACCCATACGATAGATAAAATCGTCAAAGGAAGTAAATTTGCCGCCACGTTTTCTTTCAGCGATCAGGGCTTCCACAAAAGAACGTCCAAGATTTTTCAGCGCCAAAAGGCCGAAGCGGATATTTTTACCGTCCACGTGGAAATCCCGGTCGCTCTCATTGACGTGAGGCGGAAGGATCTTGATGCCCACACGGGTACACTCGGCAATATATTCCGCCATCTTATCGGCAGAGCCGAGGACGGAAGTCAGAAGCGCACTGTTATATTCACGGGGATAATGGGCTTTCAGATAGGCCGTGCGGTAGGAAAGCACGCCGTAAGCCGCCGCGTGGCTCTTATTGAATGCGTAATTGGCAAAGCCAACGATTTCCTCAAAAAGATCGGCGGCGGCTTTCTCATCAATGCCCCGCTCTGCCGCACCGGCAAGAAAGGAAGCCCTTTCACTTTCCAGAACGGACAGCTTCTTTTTGGAAATGGCACGCCGGACGATGTCCGCGCGGCCAAGGGAATATCCCGCCACAACACGGAAGATCTGCATAACCTGTTCCTGGTAGACAATACATCCGTTGGTCACGTCCAGAATAGGCGCCAAAAGAGGCGTCGCATAGCGGATGCGGGAACGGTCGCGGCTGTTTTCCACATATTTGGGGATAGAATCCATAGGTCCGGGACGGTACAGCGCGATGGCCGCGATGATATCGTCGATTCTCTCCGGCTTCATCTGCATCAGCGTCTGCCGCATTCCGCCGGACTCCAATTGGAACACGCCCTCCGTTTTGCCCGCCGTGATCAAGTCAAAGGTACGGCGGTCATCCACGGGAATGGCGGAAATATCAAAGTCGGGATCATTTTCCCGGATCTGCTCCTCTGCCTGGGAAATGATCGTCAGATAACGAAGTGCCAGGAAGTCGAACTTCAAAAGTCCCAGGTCCGCCACAGTATTCATATCAAACTGGGTAACGGCGACGGTATTCTTCACCGCCAGCGGCACGTAGTCGCTGACCGGCCGTTCGGTGATCACCACGCCGGCAGCGTGGGTAGAGGCATGACGGGGCATTCCCTCCAGCGCCATAGCGGTATCCACCAATCGGCGCACGTCGGGATCCTCATCGTACATATGCTTCAGGGAATCCATCTTCAAGGCATCCGCCAGAGTGATGCCCAAGGTCCGGGGGATCTGACGCGCCACTTCGTCCACGTCCGCATAGCTCATACCGAGAGCACGTCCCACGTCGCGGATAACGGCGCGGGCCGCCATGGTACCGAAGGTGATAATCTGGGCAGTATGATCCTCCCCGTATTTATCCCGCACGTAGGCAATGGCTTCATCCCGTCGGTCGTAGCAGAAATCGATATCGAAGTCAGGCATGCTGACTCGCTCTGGGTTCAGAAAACGCTCAAAGAGCAGATCAAACCGCAAGGGATCAATATCCGTGATGCCCAAAAGATACGCAACCAGGCTGCCTGCGCCGGAGCCTCGGCCCGGTCCTACGGGAATGCCCACCGATTTGGAATGGTGGACGAAATCCCACACGATGAGATAATACTCGCAGTATCCCATCCGGGTAATCACAGACAACTCGTACTCAATGCGTTCCTTATACCGGTTCTCATCACGTCCTTCTGCATACACGATATGCCCCGCTTGCACACGGGATATCAGGCCCTCTCTTGCCAATCGGGCAAGATACTCGGAGGGATCCGATCCGTCCGACGGACGGAATCGGGGCAACTGGGTTTCCCCGAAGGTAAAGTGAAAATCGCACATATCCGCAATCTTTGCGGTATTGGAGATGGCCCCGGGATAGGCAGCGAAAAGCCGTTCCATCTCGGAGGCGGATTTCATATAAAATTCGTCCGTCTCAAAACCGATGGGGCGTCCGTCGGTGATCACGTTGTTGGTCTGGATGCACATCAAAATCGCCTGGGATTCCGCATCTCCGCGGCGAAGATAATGGACGTCGTTGGTGGCAACCAGCGGAATGCCTGTTTTTTCCGATATTTCAAGGATAGCACGGTTGACAGTTTTCTGTTCCTCCAAACCGTGATCCTGTATTTCCAGATAAAAATGATCCTCACCGAAGATATCCCGCATTTCGCGGGCATACTTTTCGGCCTCCTCGTACTCGCCGCTGATGATATGACGGGGAATGTATCCCGCCAGGCAGGCAGACAAGGCAATAAGGCCCTCGTGATGCTCTCGGAGCAGCTCCATATCCACGCGGGGTTTGGAGTAGAATCCTTCGGTGAAGGCAAGGGATACCATACGGATCAGATTGCGGTATCCCGTTTCGTTCTCGCAGAGGAGAACCAGATGATAGCTGGAGGAGTCCCTGTCGTGGACCTTATCGAACCGACTGCGTTTGGCCACGTAGACCTCGCATCCGATGATGGGCTTGACGCCTTCCTTGATGCAGGCTTTATAGAACTCCACGACACCGTACATCACACCGTGATCGGTAATGGCAACGGCATCCTGCCCCATTTCCTTGGCACGCCGCGGAATATCCGCCACGCGGCAAGCTCCGTCCAACAGGCTGTATTCGCTGTGCAGATGCAAATGGGTAAAGCGTTCCATAAAAGCCTCCTCCTTCTCTTTTTATTCGTTGATTCCCGCCGTGCGGGCGAAATCGATGATCTTTGCAAGCCGATGGCTGACACCGGACTTGGTGATGGGCGGCTCATGAGCATTGCCCAATTCCGTCATCGACATCTGATCGTATTTGATACGCAATTCCGCCGTCATCTTTAGGGATTCCGGCAAGGTCTGCAGCACACCGGTCTCCTCCATACGGCGGATGATCCGGATCTGTTTATCGGAGGCCTGCAAGGCTTTCCTTATATTAGCAGTGTCACAGTTCACCTGCCGGTTGATAGTATTGCTGAACTCACGGGCCAGGCGGGTATTCATATAATCGAACACGGCCGTGTTGGCACCGATGTATCCGAAGAAGTCGGATATTACCTCTCCGTCCTTGAAGTACACCACCTGTTTATTCTTCCGCACCGTGCGTGCCGGCGGGAATCCCACCGATGCAAGCAATGCCTCGATCGCATCCGCTTCCTCTGCCGTACTCAAAGCGAACTCCATATGATTCCGCTTGGCGGGATCGGTGACTGAGCCGCAGACTATGAAAAGCGCCCGGATAAAATGGGACATACAGCCGGGGCATTTGACACGTTTCTCGTACAGGGCGATCTGCTCTGCCCGCTCGGCCGGAGAGAGCTGCCCCTCATACAACGAATGGGCATCCTTTATGGCGTGGGCACAGCACTTTTTCTTGACGGGAAGATCGCACAGCGACTCCCGCAGCGTCTGGGCATAGGATTTATTTGCCATACAACATCACACAGTGGAACCGTAGGCCCCGTCCATATTCCGGTGAATGACCACGGAATTGTAGCCGTTCTCCTGAAAAATGTTATTCAGTCGGTCGGCGATGGCCACAGAGCGGTGCTGACCGCCCGTGCATCCCACAGCCACGGTAAACTGTTTCTTTCCTTCTCTTTCATACAGCGGGAGCATAAACAAAAAGTAATCCCGCAAGCGTTCTATGTACTGATGGGTTTCCGGAAAGGAGAACACGTAGGCATTCACGTCGGGATGCAGTCCGTTTTTCTCCCTCAGTCCTTCCACATGGTAGGGATTGGGGAAACAGCGCACGTCAAACACCGTATCCGCCTCGGGC
>JBGVKV010000034.1:0-13393 GCA_045123975.1 Eubacteriales bacterium
GTTTGTTATTTGTAAATATGATTTTCTTGATAATCCCGTGAATTTTTGTCTTTTTTGTGCATTTTTTAGCACGATTTCAAAAAAACATTCCCTTTTTCGCCGATTTACCGTGAAGGATTTTCCAAACTGTCTTGCAAAAAAAGATGCGCTGTGCTATTATTATAAGGTGGGATTTTTGTCACATCCGAACAGCAGCCGCTCCGCGTTGCGGTGGAAGATGTCCTCCCGCTCCCTTTCCGTCAACGGAAGGGCTTTGATAAAGCGGACAAAATCTCCGGGATCGCCCCAGGGGCAATCCGTGGCGAAGAGGATCCGATGTGCCCCGTGGGCACGGATCACCTCCATCACCGTCTCGGGTGACGCGTAGGAAAGGATGTAGGCAAGATCAAAGTACACGTCCCGCCCCGCCAGGTATTTGAGCACCCCGTCAAACTGACGGTTGCCGCCGCCGTGGGCGAAGACGATCTTTCCCGTGGCGCCTTCGTTGTCCCCGTACACCTCATCGATGAAACGGGCGGCACGCTCCGGTGGACAGTGGACCTCCTCGGGGAAACCGTCGTCCACACCTGCGTGTGTAACGATTGTCAATCCCAGCCGAACCGCCTCTCTTGCGATGCGGATATACCGGGGATCGTCGATGTACACATCCTGATAATCCGGGTGGATCTTCACACCCCGCAAGCCCATATCCTTGATTTTCCCAAGATGCTCCTCGGGCACTTCGTCATCGGGATGGATGCCGCCGAAGGAGATCAGCCCCTCTACCTGACACAGCTGCGCGGCAAACGCGTTTACGCTGTCAAACTGTCCCGGCCGCGTAACCACCGGCAGAACCACACCCAGATCCACGCCGCCGCGGCGCAGACAGGCAAGGAGATCCTCCGCCGTTCCGTCGGTGCGGGGAGTAAAGCCGGATTTCTCGGCCAGCATGGGAATGGTTTTGGCCGCCAGAGCGGCAGGAAAGGCGTGGGTGTGAAAATCGATAATCATAAAAAACTCCCGCAAACAAATATACAATATTGTACCCCCGCCACGCGGGGATTGCAAGAGCATACATAAAACTTTCAGGAGAACCCATTATGCCAATCACCGATTTTTTGGAGAGAAACGCCAGACTCTACCCCGGCGAGATCGCCCTGACGGAGATCTCTCCCCAGTACGAGCCGGAGCAGCAAGTGACCTGGCACGAATACAGCCTGATCGAGGCAGCCGAGGGCGAGGAATACCGCCGTGAGATGACGTGGGGATCCTTTGACGAGGATGCCAACCGATTTGCCAATCTCCTTTTCACCCGCGGCATTCGCCGGGGCGATCGGGTAGCGATCCTCCTTATGAACTGCCTGGAATGGCTGCCCATCTATTTCGGTATTCTGAAGACCGGCGCCTTGGCCGTACCCATGAACTACCGCTATAGCGCTGAGGAGATCCGTTATTGCGCCAATCTGGCGGATTGTTCCATGATGATCTTCGGGCCGGAGTTCATCTCCCGTGTGAGCGAGGTGAAGGATGAGATTCCCCTGATTCATAATTGGTTCTTCGTGGGTAAGAAATCCGAAACGCCCGCGTACGCCGATCATTATTCCTCTATGATCCATCACTGCTCCCCCGTGCCCCCGCCGGTGGAGATTGCCGACACGGACGACGCCGCCATCTATTTCTCCTCCGGTACCACCGGCTTCCCTAAGGCGATTCTGCACAGCCATCAGGCCCTCGCATCCTCCTGCAGAACGGAGCAGGCTCACCACGGACAGACACGCTCCGACGTGTTCCTCTGCATCCCGCCGCTCTATCACACCGGTGCCAAGATGCACTGGTTCGGCAGTCTGCTCAGCGGATCCCGCGCTGTTCTTCTGCGGGGCGTGAAGCCGGAGTGGATCATTGAGTGCGCCTCCAGAGAAAAGGCCTCCATCGTATGGCTGCTGGTGCCGTGGGCACAGGATATTCTGGATGCCATCGACCGGGGCGATATTGATCTCACCAAATACCGTCTGGACAACTGGCGTCTGATGCACATCGGTGCACAGCCCGTACCGCCCAGCCTGATCCGCCGCTGGAAGAACATCTTCCCCCATCACCAGTACGACACCAACTACGGTCTGTCCGAATCCATCGGCCCCGGATGCGTTCATCTGGGCGTGGAAAACATCGATCACGTAGGTGCCATCGGCAAGGCAGGCTTCGGCTGGCAGACCCGCATCGTGGACGAGCATTTCTGCGACGTACCCCGAGGTGAGGTGGGTGAGTTGGCCGTCAGCGGCCCCGGCGTGATGCGCTGCTACTATAAGAATCCCGAGGCTACCGCCGAGGTAATCCGCGGCGAATGGCTTCTGACCGGCGATATGGCACGGGAGGATGAAGAAGGCTTCATCTACCTCGTGGACCGCAAGAAGGACGTGATCATCACCGGCGGTGAGAATCTGTATCCCGTACAGATCGAGGACTTCCTTCGTGCTCACGATAAGGTGAAGGACGCGGCCGTTATCGGTTTGCCCGATCCTCGCCTGGGCGAGATTGCCGCCGCCATCATTGAGGTGAAGGACGGCATGACGCTCACCGAAGAGGAAATCGAGAACTTCTGCAAGGGTATGCCCCGCTACAAGCGTCCCCGCAAGATCATCTTCGCCGATATTCCGAGAAATCCCACCGGCAAGATCGAAAAGCCCAAGCTTCGTGAAATCTACTGCGGCGTCCGCCTGGTAGAGGCAGAAACCACGAAGTAATCCATATTTTTGAAAATCCACACGCACCAAAGGAGTTTCCCATAATGAAAAAACTGCTGATCGGAAACGAGGCGCTGGCCCGCGGCTTCTATGAGGGCGGCATCGGCGTGGTTTCCAGTTATCCCGGCACCCCCTCCACGGAGATCACCGAGTATCTCTCCACCTACCGTGACATTTATTCCGAGTGGGCGCCCAACGAAAAAGTGGCCGCGGAGGTGGCCTTCGGCGCATCCCTCGGCGGAAAGAGATCCGTGTGCGCCATGAAGCACGTAGGTCTGAACGTGGCCGCCGATCCCGTGTTCACCATGTCCTATACGGGCGTGAACGCCGGTATGGTGCTCTGCACCGCCGACGATCCGGCTATGCATTCCTCCCAGAATGAGCAGGACTCCCGCCACTACGCCATTGCCGCCAAGCTTCCCATGCTGGAGCCTGCGGATTCCGGTGAAGCGTACGCCATGGCCAAGGCATCCTTTGCCCTCTCCGAGCAGTTTGATACGTTGTTTATGATCCGTATGACCACCCGCATCGCCCACTCCCAGAGCATCGTGGAGATCGGTGAGAGAGAAGAGGTGGCCGATAAGGAATACAAGAAGCAGCCCGAGAAATACATTATGATGCCCGCATACGCCAAGCGGAAGCATCCCGTGGTGGAGGATCGCCTGCAGGCGCTGACCGCCTACGCGGAGAGCTGCCCCTTCAACCGTGTGGAGGACGGCTCCGACCATTCTTTGGGTATCATCACCTCCGGTACCTGCTACCAGTACGTGAAGGAAGTATTCGGTGACACCGTGCCCGTTCTGAAGCTGGGTATGGTACATCCCCTGCCCCCGCAGATGATCCGCGACTTCGCCGCCAAGGTAGACCGCCTGGTAGTGGTAGAGGAGCTGGACGGCATTATTGAGGGCTTCGTGCAGTCTTTGAATATCCCCGTGGAGGGCAAGAATCTGTTCTCCCCCATCGGTGAGTATTCCCAGAGCATCGTGGCCCGTGCCTTCGGGGTGGAAGCTGCCCCCGCGCTGACTCCCGTGGAAAACGTACCCGGCCGTCCGCCTATGATGTGCGCCGGATGCCCCCACCGCGGTATTTACTACATTCTGGCCAAGCACAAGATCACCGTCATCGGTGATATCGGATGCTACACCCTGGGCGCACAGCCGCCCCTCAGCGCGGTGGATTCCGTGCTCTGCATGGGTGCCTCCGTTTCCGGTCTCCACGGCTTCAACAAGGCCCGCGGTGCCGAAGCAGAGAAAAAGTCCGTAGCCGTTATCGGCGACTCCACCTTTATGCACTCCGGCATCACAGGCCTGGTGGACATCGCCTACAATCAGTCCAACTCCACCGTAATCATTCTGGATAACTCCATCACCGGCATGACGGGCCATCAGCAGAATCCCACCACCGGTATGGACATCCACGGCGATCCCTCCGGCAAGATCGATCTGGAAGCTCTCTGTCACGCCATCGGCATCCGCCGCGTGGCTGTGGTGGATCCCTACGATCTGGCGGAATGCGAGCGGGTACTGAAGGAAGAACTGGCCGCAGAGGAGCCCTCCGTGATCATCTCCCGCCGTCCCTGCGTGCTGCTCAAGAGCGTGAAGAAGCTGCCCTCCCTGAAGGTGGATGCAGACGCCTGCCGCGGCTGCAAGGCTTGTATGGGTCTGGGCTGTCCCGCCATCAGCTTCCGGGACAAGAAGGCCGTTATTGATACCACCCTCTGCGTGGGATGCGGCGTGTGCCGTCAGAAATGTGCCTTCGGCGCTATTGTGTAAATTACGAATCTAACGGAAAGTACGGAGTATAGATATGTCCACAACCAGTATTATGATCGTCGGTGTGGGCGGCCAGGGCTCTCTGCTCGCCAGCAAACTGCTGGGCCGCGTGCTCACCGCAGAAGACTATGACGTAAAAGTATCCGAGGTACACGGAATGAGCCAGCGAGGCGGTTCCGTTGTGACCTACGTTCGCTTCGGCGATAAGGTGTATTCCCCCATCGTGGATGCGGGCGAGGCCGACTTCATCGTTTCCTTTGAGAAGCTGGAGGCCGCACGGTACGTGTCCAATCTGAAGATCGGCGGAAAGATCATCGTCAACTCCCAGCAGATCGATCCCATGCCCGTCATCACCGGCGCCGCAGCCTACCCCACCCAGGTGCTGACCACCCTGCGGGAGAAGGGTGCCGAGGTGCAGGAGATGGATGCTTTGACCCTGGCCATGGAGGCCGGCTCCGCCAAAGCAGTGAACATCGTTCTGATGGGCCGTCTGGCACGGTATCTGGGCATCCCTGAGGAAAAATGGATCACCGCCATCGAAACCACCGTGGCTCCCGCCTTTGTGGAGCTGAACAAGAAAGCTTTCGCCTTGGGTTACAACGGCTGAGCCATCCCAAATAGAGGAATACGTCAATGAGCAAGAAATACTATCAGGAAGAAATCGAAACCATGCCCTACGAGCAGATGCGGGCTCTGCAGAGCGAGCGTCTGTGCCGTCAGGTGCGGCACGTATGGGACAACGTGCCCTACTACCGCAATCTGATGGAAGAAAAGGGTGTGACCCCCGATGACATCAAGGGGGTAGAGGATCTGCACAAGCTGCCCTTCCTCAAAAAGGATGATCTGCGGGATCAGTATCCCTACGGTCTTCTGGCAAAACCCCTTACCGACTGCGTACGCATCCAGTCCACCTCCGGCACCACCGGCCGCCGCGTCGTTGCCTTCTATACACAAAACGATGTGGATCTGTGGGAGGACTGCTGTGCCCGTGCCATCACCGCCGTGGGCGGTACCAAGGATGACGTGGTGCAGGTGGCCTACGGCTACGGTCTGTTCACCGGCGGCGCCGGTATGCACGGCGGCTCCCACAAGGTGGGCTGTCTGACTCTGCCCATGTCCTCCGGCAACACGGATCGCCAGATCCAGTTTATGATGGATCTGGGTGCCACCGTCCTCTGCTGCACTCCCTCCTACGCTGCCTACATCGGTGAGGCCCTGAAGGAAATGGGATACAAGTCCGAGGACAACAAGCTGAAGGCAGGCATCTTCGGCGCGGAGCCCTGGACCGAGGAAATGCGCCGGGATATCGAAAAAACCCTGGGCATCAAGGCCTACGACATTTACGGTCTGACGGAGACCTCCGGCCCCGGCGTGGCTTTTGAGTGCGAGGAGCAGTCCGGCATGCACATCAACGAGGACCACTTCCTCCCGGAGATCATCGATCCCGACACCGGAGAGGTTCTCCCCGATGGCGAAAAGGGTGAACTCGTTTTCACCGCGCTGACCAAGGAAGCCTTTCCCCTGCTCCGCTATCGCACCCGCGATATCTGCGTGCTGACGCGGGGCAAATGCTCCTGCGGCCGCACGCTGATCAAGATGACCAAGCCCATGGGCCGTTCCGATGATATGATGATCATCCGCGGCGTAAACGTATTCCCGTCCCAGATCGAGGCTGTTCTTCTGAAGGAAGGCTACTCTCCCAACTACCAGATTATTCTGGACCGTGTGAACAACACCGACACGTTTGACGTGAACGTGGAGATGACTCCCGATATGTTCTGCGATACCGTGAAGGGCACCCAGGAAGCGGAAAAGAAGCTGGTGAACGCTATGCTGAATATGCTGGGCATCCGTCCCACCGTCCATCTGGTGGCACCCAAGTCCATCACCCGAAGCGAGGGCAAGGCCGTCCGCGTGATCGATAAGAGAAAATTGCATGGATAATTTTTCCCCGAAAAATTATCCATCCCCAATATAAGATAAGGAGATTTATTATGGCAATAAGGCAGGTATCTGTTTTTATAGAAAACCGCAAGGGCGCTTTGGCCGATCCGCTCCGCGTTCTTTCCGATGCGGGCATCGGGCTCCGTGCTCTCTCCATCGCTGACACCAGCGATTTCGGCATCCTCCGCATCATCACCGACGACAACACCAAGGCAGCGTATCATTTGTGCGAGCAGGGATACATCTGCTCCGTCACCGATGTGGTGGCGGCCTGCGCCGACGATAAGCCGGGCGGACTCGCTGCCCTTCTCACCATCCTCTCCGACGCCGGCGTGGACGTGGAATACGTATACGCTTTCGTGGCCAAGACCGGCAATCACGCCTGGGTGGTTATGCGCGTGAACGACAACGCCGAAGCGGAGAAAATTCTCCGCGAAAACAACATCACTCTTGTATCCGAGGCGGATATTGCCGCCGTTTGACGGATATACTACACAAAACGAAAGGAGCTCACTATGGCTGTTCTTACCATTACCAAAGACAATTTTGAAAACGAGGTCCTCAAATCCGACGTGCCCGTTCTCGTGGATTTCTGGGCAAGCTGGTGCGGCCCCTGCCGCATGATGTCCCCCATCGTGGACGAGATCGCCGAGGAAGTCGCCGGCTGCAAGGTCGGCAAGATCAACGTGGATGAGGAAGGCGAGTTGGCACAGCAGTTCGGCATTATGTCCATCCCCACCCTGCTGGTCTTCCGTGACGGCAAGGTGGCAAACCAGTGCGTTGGCGTGCGGGATAAGGCGTTCGTCATCGATATGATCAAAGGCTGATCAAAAGAAAAAGATCCCCCGACAGACTCTGTCGGGGGGTTTTGTTTTATTTCATTACCGCGGACATTTTTACGGCGGCAACACCGTCTGCCGTCATAACGAACAAAAGCGATTCCGAATTTTGGGGATCCAGCGAACAAAGGCTCTCCCGAAACGCATAGGAGGGAACGTCAATGCCGTGATCCTGCCACATACATAAAACACAACCGATTTCCGTATCGCCGGATTCTTTTATTGTTTTAATCAAAGCCGTCTCGTCCGTTTTCTCTTGAGACAGTGCATTTTTGATCCGTACACTGTATTCCTTGCCTGTGGCGGAAAATAACACGATTGCCTGTGTGTATGGATCCTTTTCTGTACCGTCAAGCAATTTGATAGCCGTTTTTTTCAAGTTTTCCAACACGTTTGCGTCAAACGGCAGGGGATTCTTTAATTCAAAAATTGCATGCATAACAGTGCCTCTCCTTTAGCGATTTCGCCTTTGTATTGCCCATTCTGCGAGAAAAATTACCCCTCCGCATACAATTCGTCATAATACCACCGAGCCGGATTGTCGCGGATGTACCGCAGGTGTTCTTCGTAATCCTCTCGGTCACGAATGATGTGGTCGTAAAAGGATCGCTGAAACACTTTTTCTCCCACCGTTCCCTGCATCTTGTTTATCTCTTTTGTTGTTTGGTATTTCAGCCATCCCATTATCGAATGTATCGTAGGGGAGGGGTCTCCCCTCCCGCCGTCCATAACCACACCTATCAAAAGATGTATGTGGTTTGGCATAATTACATACGAGTCCACGGATATCCCCGAATATTTGTCAGGTATATTCCGAATCCATCTGTCTACGACATCCCCATATTTCGTTAATTGCGGGAGGGGAAACCCCTCCCCTACAATTTATCGAAGAAAGAATTTTTCTCCTGTTTTGCGTACAAACCGTAATAAAATACGCGCCGCCGGAACTGTAATCGTAATGCTCCAACCGGGTTCTTTTTCTTACCGGCAGATCGATTTCCATGATCATTTCATCCCCAATTTGTCTCTGAGGAACTGGCCGGTGTAGGATCGCTCCACCTGTGCCACCTCCTCGGGAGTGCCTTGGGCGATAACGGTACCGCCGGCGTCGCCGCCTTCCGGTCCCATATCGATGATGTGATCCGCTACCTTGATCACGTCCAGATTGTGCTCGATGACTAGGACCGTATTGCCCGCATCCGCCAGCCGCTGGAGAATGGCGATCAGCCGCTCCACGTCGGCGGAATGGAGTCCCGTGGTGGGCTCGTCCAGCACGTAGAAGGTCTTGCCCGTGGACCGCTTGGACAATTCCGTGGCCAATTTCACGCGCTGGGCCTCGCCGCCGGACAAGGTGGTGGCCGCCTGGCCCAGTTGGATATAGCCCAGGCCCACCTCGTTCATGGTGCGCACCCGATTGGCGATCCGGGGAATGTCAGCGAAGAAATCGCAGGCCTCCTCCACGGTCATATCCAAGACGTCCGCGATGCTCTTGCCCTTGTATTTCACTTCCAAAGTATCCCGATTGTATCGGGAGCCGTGGCACACGTCGCACTTCACGTACACATCAGGCAGAAAATGCATCTCGATCCGCTTCACGCCGTCGCCCTCGCAGGCTTCGCATCGGCCGCCCTTGGTATTGAAGCTGAATCGGCCGGCCGCATACCCACGCATTTTTGCGGCGGGAGTTTTAGCAAACAGATCGCGAATATCGTTGAACAGTCCCGTATAGGTGGCGGGATTGGAGCGGGGCGTGCGCCCGATGGGGCTCTGATCGATGGCGATCACCTTATCCAGGGCGTCCATGCCGTCCATTCCCCGGTGCTTGCCGGGCCAGGTGGAGGCTCGGTTCAGTTCCCTGGCCAGCGCAGGATAGACGATGCCGTTGACGAGGGAGGATTTGCCCGAGCCGGACACGCCGGTGACGCAGACGAAGCAGCCCAGGGGGATCTGCACGTCCACCTTTTTCAGATTGTTCACCTGGGCACCAAAGACCCGCAGGAGTTTTCCGTTGCCCGCCCGGCGGGATTTGGGCACGTCGATCTTTCGCCGTCCGGTGAGAAAATCGCCGGTGACGGAATTTTCGCACTGTGCCATCTCCGCAGGGGTGCCGGAGAAGATCACCTCACCGCCGTGGACGCCCGCACCGGGGCCGATATCCACGATGTGGTCGGCACAGGCCATGGTCTCCTCGTCGTGCTCCACCACGAGGACGGAGTTGCCCAGATCCCGCAGCCGCTTCAGGGTGGAGATCAGTCGTCCGTTATCCCGCTGGTGAAGACCGATGGAGGGCTCGTCCAGCACGTACATCACGCCCGTCAGGGCGGAGCCGATCTGGGTGGCCAAACGGATACGCTGTGCCTCACCGCCGGAAAGCGTTCCCGCACGACGGGACAGCGTCAGATAATCCAGGCCCACGTTGATGAGGAACGTGAGGCGGGAGCGAAGCTCTTTCATAATTTCCCGGGCAATCATCTCCTCGGAGGGAGTGAAGGTCAGGGAGTTCAGGAACGCCAGAGCGTCGGTGACGGAAAGATCGCACAGTGAGGTAATATCCATACCGCCCACCGTGACGCTGAGGGCGGAGGGGTTCAGCCGCTTGCCCTGACATTCGGGGCAGGTGGATTCCTCCATGAACTGCTGGTAGTAATCCGCCTCGGCGCTGTTCATGTTCACCCGGGCGTTGATGATGGGAATGACACCCTCCCATTTGGAGAAGGCGCGGCGGGGCATCTTGCCGAAATAGCGAACCACGTCGTATTCCTCCTCCCCCGTACCCCACAAGAGGGCGTGCATAGCCTCGGGGGAGTATTCGCACAGGGGATCGTCCAAAGTAAATCCGTATTTTTTGCCCACAGCGGCAACCAGCGGCCCGTTCCAGGAATCGGGGGTAACGGTTTTGAAGCCGTTGACGGCCAAGCCGCCCTCCGAGAGAGAAAGAAGTTTGTTGGGCATGATCTTCTCGGGGGAAACGGAGCGGAGCACGCCGATGCCCAGACAGTGGGGGCAGGCGCCGAAGGGATTGTTGAAGGAGAAGAGCCGGGGCTCCAATTCTCCTATGCTGACGCCGTGCTCGGGGCAGGCGTAGCGGGTGGAATATTCGTAGGTTTTGCCCTCGCCCTCACGGGGCACGGTGACGATCGTCAAGTCTCCCTCGCTCTCCCGCAAGGCCGTCTCCACGGAATCGCTGAGGCGGGAGCGGATATCTCCCCGCATCACCAATCGGTCGATGACCAATTCGATGGTGTGCTTTTTGTTCTTATCCAGATCCATCTCCTCCACGATGTCCGAGACCACGCCGTCCACACGGGCACGGACGAAGCCGTTCTTCATGGCGGCGGCGAAGACTTTCTCGTGGCGGCCCTTTTTGCCGCGGACCACGGGCGAGAGCACCATAAACCGCTCGCCCTCGGGCAGCTCCATCACGGAATCGATGATCTGATCCACACCGCTCTGGCGGATTTCTCTGCCGCAGATGGGACAGTGAGGCACGCCGATACGGGCGTACAACAGACGAAGATAGTCGTAGATCTCCGTCACGGTGCCCACTGTGGAGCGGGGATTTTTGCTGGTGGTTTTCTGATCGATGGCGATGGCGGGGGAAAGTCCCTCGATGGAATCCACATCGGGCTTGTCCAATTGGCCTAAGAACATGCGGGCATAGGAGGACAAAGACTCCACAAAGCGGCGGTGTCCCTCCGCGTAGAGGGTATCGAAGGCCAGGGACGATTTGCCCGAGCCGGACAACCCGGTGAACACCACCAGCTTGCCCCGGGGGATCGTCAGATCGATATTTTTCAGATTATGCATCCGCGCACCGCGGACGATGATTTCGTTCATATATTCACTCCATAAATGGGATAGGGTAAATCTATTCGCGGGCGTTGCCCGCACCCACCACCTTCCCCAAAAGGTGGGCCAAAACTTTAATAAATAACTCTTTTTCAAAGGTTTTTGGGGGTGAGGACCCTTTTTGCAAAAAGGGTCCTCGTTATTCTCATTTCACAATCTGCAATTCTCTGATCTTATCCCGCAGATAGGCCGCTTCCTCGAAGCGCAATTCCTTTGCCGCACGCTTCATCTGCTCCGTCAGGTCCTCAATGCGTGCCTGCCGCTGTGCGGGCGTTTCCTTCACGGGATCGGTGCTGCGGCCCTTCCGCTTATCCAGCCGCTTCCGGTTTTCCTCGGAGGTACCGATGGCAATCAGCTCCCGGATGCCCTTCTGCACCGTTTTCGGGGTGATGCCGTGCTCCTCGTTGTACTGCTTCTGGATCCGCCGGCGGCGCTCCGTTTCGTACAGCGCCGATTTGATGGATCGCGTCATCACGTCCGCGTAGAGAATGACCTTGCCCTCCGCGTTTCGCGCGGCACGGCCGATGGTCTGAATGAGGGAGGTTTCGCTTCGGAGCAATCCCTCTTTATCCGCGTCCAGAATGGCCACCAGGGTGACCTCCGGCAAGTCGATGCCCTCGCGGAGCAGATTGATGCCCACCAGCACGTCAAACATACCGGTACGCAAGTCGCGGAGCAATTCCATTCGCTCCATGGTTTCCACGTTGTGGTGAATGTATTTCACACGGATGCCCATCTCGTCCAGATATTCCGTCAGATCCTCCGCCATTTTGGTGGTGAGGGTAGTGACCAGCACCCGCTCGCCGCGGGCAGTGCGCTGACGGATCTCGCCGATCAGATCGTCGATCTGGGTTTCCACGGGACGCACTTCCACTTCGGGATCCAAAAGTCCTGTCGGTCGGATCAGCTGCTCCACGATCTGGGAGGAATGCTCCCGCTCATAATCCGCCGGGGTGGCGGACAGGCAGATCACCTGGTTCAATTTACCCTCGAATTCCTCAAACCGCAGGGGCCGGTTGTCGAAGGCGGAGGGCAGTCGGAAGCCGTACTGCACCAGATTTTCCTTCCGTGCCCGATCGCCGCCGCTCATACCCCGCACCTGGGGCAAGGTGGCATGACTCTCATCAATAAACAGAAGAAAATCCTTGGGAAAATAGTCCAGCAGGGTGTGGGGCGTCTCCCCGGGCTGTCGACCCTCAAAGATGCCGGAGTAGTTCTCCACGCCGGAGCAGTAGCCGATCTCGCGGAGCATCTCCAGATCGTATTTCGTCCGCTCCTCGATCCGCTGGGCCTCCAGCAATTTGTTCTCACTCTTGAAATAAGCAACCCGTTCCGCCAGCTCGTTTTCGATGCGCTCGTAGGCGGATTCCCGCATTTCCGGTGCAATCACGTAATGATTGGCGGGGTACACCGCCGCATAGGTCAGATCCCGGATGGCGGCGCCGGTCAGGGGATTGATCTCCGTAACCCGATCGATCTCGTCGCCGAAGAATTCCACACGGATGGCCCGATCGGAGGAGTTGGAGGGGAAAATTTCCACCGTATCCCCCCGAACCCGGAACTTGTTGCGGGCGAAGGCCACGTCGTTCCGATCGTACTGGATATCCACCAGATGGGCGATCAATTCCTCCCGGGAGATGCCCATACCGGGGCGGAGGGAGGTAACCTGGGCCTTATATTCCTCGGGGGAACCGAGGGAATAGATGCAGGACACGCTGGCCACCACGATCACGTCCCGTCTTTCAAACAGGGCGCCGGTGGCGCTGTGGCGGAGCTTATCGATCTCCTCGTTGACGAGGGCGTCCTTTTCTATATACATATCCTTACCGGGGACGTAGGCCTCCGGCTGGTAGTAATCGTAATAGGAAACAAAATATTCCACCGCGTTCTCGGGGAAGAATTCTCTGAGCTCGGTGCAAAGCTGGGCGGCCAGGGTCTTGTTGTGGGCCAACACCAGGGTAGGACGGTTCAGCCGGGCGATCACGTTGGCCATGGTGAAGGTCTTGCCCGATCCCGTAACGCCGAGGAGCGTCTGCATCCGCATACCGGATTCCACGCCTGCCACCAGGGCATCGATAGCCTGGGGCTGATCCCCCGTGGGGGTGTATTCGCTTTTCAGGTGAAACACGTCCATAGTTGACGTCCTTTCGGTGGATTTTGGATAAGATATTTCAAAAACAACGACGTATATACAGGGGGGGGGGGGGGGGGGGGGGGGGGGGGGGGGGGGGGGGGGGGGGGGGGGGGGGGGGGGGGGGGGGGGGGGGCG
>JBGVKV010000035.1:0-14514 GCA_045123975.1 Eubacteriales bacterium
TGTGCCCCCCCCTACGGTAAACATCCTTATGAGAACGAGCCTAATGCCGTGCTCTTTTTTACACAAAAATAAGAGGTGTGCGAATCGCACACCTCTTTTCCTTTATTTACTTATCCAGCGGCATAGTCCAGCCGAATGTATCCTCAATACGGCCCCACTGAATACCGGTGAGGGTATCGTACAGATGCTGAGTTACTTCGCCGATCTGGCCGTTGTTTACGGGATAGTGAACGCCCTGGTAGAACAATTCACCGATGGGAGAAACAACCGCTGCGGTGCCGCAGCCCCAAGCCTCCTCAAGAGTGCCGTTTTCCATGGCTGCCTTCAGCTCATCAATGCTCAGAAGACGCTCGTGAACGGTGTAGCCTTCCTTCTTCAGCACTTCGATGCAGGATTTACGGGTAATACCGGGCAGAATGGATCCGGTGAGCATAGGCGTTACGATTTCGCCGGCGATCTTGAACATTACGTTCATAGCGCCCACTTCTTCGATATACTTTCTTTCAACACCGTCCAGCCACAGAACCTGGGAATAGCCCTGCTCCTCAGCACGCTTGCCGGCACGGTTGCTGGCAGCATAGTTACCGCCGCACTTTGCGTATCCGGTACCGCCGCGGACAGCACGGACGTCCTGATCCTCGATCATGATCTTAACGGGATTGATGCCCTCTTTATAGTAGCTGCCAACGGGAGATGCAATGATCACGAAAGTGGCGTTGTGCACTGCGTGCACGCCCAGGGTTTCGTCGTTACCGTAGAGGAAAGGACGAAGGTACAAGGAAGTACCGGGAGCGGAGGGAGTCCAATCCTGCTCACACTGAACGAATGCTGTCAGCGCTTCCAGCGCATCCTCCTCGGGAATCTGAGGCAGGCAGAGACGCTCGGCGGAATTGTTCAGTCGACGGATATTCTCCATGGGACGGAACAGCTGCACCTTTCCATCGGCACGGCGATATGCCTTAAGGCCCTCGAAGATCTCGGAACCGTAATGGAGCACGGTAGATGCGGGATGGAGGGAGATGGGGGCAAACGGAATGATTCTGGCATTGTACCAGCCCTTCTCCGAATTGTAATCCATCATAAACATGTGGTCGGTAAAAGTCTTACCGAAGCCAAGGGTGCTGCTGTCCGGTTTTTCCTTCGGGCAGGTGGTTTTAGTGATCGAAATATTCATTGACTTAACCTCCTACGTAATCGGCGCCCAACTTCAGCGCCTTGCGGTTGGCATCCAGCATATCAGCACGCTTTGCGGAAACCACCTTGGCAAGTGCCGCCTCGATGCTGGCCTCATCGCAATCATTCAGTTCTGCAAGCATTTTACCAACGATAATCATATTGGCAAGACTGGAAATTCCATTCTCACCGGCCATGCGAGTGGCGGGAATATAGACAACCTTCACGTCATCTCTTTCCACCTTACGCTCAATCAGGGTGGAATCGGCAAGAATCAGACCGCCGGGAACCACGGTGGACTCATACTTATCCAGAGAAGGCAGATTCATCGCAACCAGCACGTCGGGCGCGGATACGATGGGAGATCCTACCGCGTCATCGCTGAGGATAACACTGCAGCTGGCAGTACCACCGCGCATTTCGGGGCCATAGGAAGGAAGCCAGCTTACCTGCTTGCCATCAAGCAGTCCCTTATACGCCAGGAACTTACCGGCAAACAGAATACCCTGTCCGCCGAATCCGGAAAACAAAAACTGTTTGGTGCTCATTTGTCCTGTACCTCCTGTGCGGATCTGTCTTTATATACGCCGAGAGGATAGTACGGGATCATACGCTCGTCGATCCACTCAAGAGCTGCTTTCGGAGTCATACCCCAGTTGGTGGGGCAGGAAGAAAGCACTTCGATCAAGGAGAAGCCCTTACCGTCGATCTGGTTCTGGAAAGCCTTCTTGATGGCCTTTTTCGCCTGGCGGATATTCTTTACGTTATTTACGGTAACGCGCTCCAGATACTCAGGACCGTCAAGCTCAGACAGCATCTCGCATACGCGGATCGGGAAGCCGCACTGCTTCACGTCACGTCCGTAGGGAGAGGTCTGGGTTACCTGACCGGGCAAGGAGGTGGGAGCCATCTGACCGCCGGTCATACCGTAAATTGCGTTGTTGATGAAGATAATGGTGATGTTCTCGTTTCTGGCAGCGGCGTGAACCGTCTCCGCCATACCGATGGAGGCCAGATCGCCATCACCCTGATAGGTGAATACGATATGGTTCTCGGGATCGGCACGCTTTACACCGGTTGCTACTGCCGGCGCACGGCCGTGAGCCGCTTCGATCATATCGCAGGCGAAATAGTTGTATGCCATAACGGAGCATCCAACGGGAGCAACACCGATGGTCTTGCCCTCAATGCCCAATTCGTCGATAACCTCAGCCACCAAACGGTGAACGATACCGTGGGTACAGCCGGGGCAATAATGCATAGGCGCATCAGTCAGCGCGTGGGGTTTATCAAATACTACCATTAGTTAGCACCTCCGATTTCTGCGGCTTCCTTAATGGACGAAAGAACCTGCTCCGGTGCGGGGATCATACCGCCGGCACGGTTGCAAAGGTATACGGGCTTCTTGCAGGACGTTGCCAGTTTAACGTCCTCGATCATCTGACCCATGGACAATTCCACGGAGATGAATGCCTTCACCTTATCGGCTGCCTTAGCAAAGGCTGCCTTGGGGAACGGCCATACGGTGATGGGACGGATCAGACCCACCTTGATGCCCTGCTTACGGGCTTCGTCTACTGCGTTCTTGGATACGCGAGCAGCGATACCGAATGCAGCTACGCAGATCTCTGCGTCCTCCATTCTGTACTCTTCCCACATAGCCTCCGTTTCCTCGATCTGCTTGTAGCGCTCGTAACGGGAGAAGTTGTACTTTTCCAATTCATCAGGCTGCAAAAACAGAGAGTTTACGATATTGTGGGGACGGCTCATCTTGGTACCGGTGGTAGCCCAGGGTTTCTCCACGGTTTCTGCCACGTCAAACTCCAGAGATACGGGCTCCATCATCTGGCCCATGGTACCGTCTGCCAGGATCATGGAGGTCATACGGTACTTATCCGCCAACTCAAAGCCCTTTACGGTGAGAGAGGCCATTTCCTGTACGGATGCGGGCGCCAGAACGATCATATGATAGTCGCCGTGACCGCCGCCGCGGGTAGCCTGGAAGTAGTCGGACTGGCTAGGCTGGATACCACCCAGACCGGGGCCGCCGCGCTGTACGTTTACCACCAGTGCGGGCAGATCTGCTCCGGCCAGATAGGACAAGCCCTCTGCCTTCAGGGAGATTCCGGGGCTGGAGGAGGAGGTCATAACGCGCATGCCGGTGGAGGCAACGCCGTAAACCATATTGATAGCGGCTACTTCACTCTCTGCCTGCAAAAACGTTCCGCCGATCTTGGGCATCTTCTTTGCCATATAGGCGGCAATTTCCGTCTGAGGAGTGATGGGGTAACCGAAATAATGACGGCAACCGGCAAGGATCGCGGCCTCCGCGATGGCCTCGTTGCCTTTCATAAGTACTTTTTCTGCCATACTGTCCACTTACCTTTCTACCTTAATTACGCAATCCGGGCACATCATCGCGCAGGATGCGCAGCCCACACAGGCTTCTTCATCCGTGATCTCTGCAGGATGGTGACCTTTTTTGTTGATCTTATCCTGAGCCAGGCGGAGCAGCTTTTTGGGGCATGCGTCAACGCACAGGCCGCAGCCTTTACAGATGTCCGTTTTGAATGTAAGTTTTGCCATTTTAATCACCTCGTTACATAATAGCAAATTTATGGGCTAGTCCTTGAGACTTTGCTTTATAGGATTTTCTTCTGAAGCCGCAGAGAAAACAGATTCGGAATCTTCCCTGCCAACTCCTCATACAGGTCGGCTTTTACCGTTGTCAGCACCACGGGTATTCCCATAGCGGAGGCAACGTCTTCCGCATACTGAACGGATGCGATCACGTCCTCCGCAGTGGTATCCTCACCCAGATTGGAATTGTTCACAATCCCGGTAAAGGGGATACGGCTGGACGCTTCGATCTCACGAAGCACCTCTGTCGTGGATTCCACATCGGGTGTCAGCGGACGGTATTTATTGATTACAGTCAGCATCTCGTAATCGTTCTCCTGAAGAATGGCGGGAGCAAGCCGTCCGAGAACGATAGCGCCGCTGTCATCGCCGCCAATGTCCAGAATCATCTTCGTGTCCCGATCCTCGGTGATACGGTACAGATTCTCCGGGAGGGCAGGAATGTCCAGGTTTGTGTTGGCATAACGGGAGCAGATCAATTCAATTCCCGCCGCAGCAAACTCGCTCTCGCTGTCCTTGGTGCGGAAGTAGGGATTGACAATATCCAGATCCGCAACGGCCACCTTGGGGTACTGCCGTTTCAGATCCAGCGCCATATTGACGGCGCAGTTGGTCTTTCCGGTTCCGTAGTGACCGCAAAGCACGGTAAGTCGCTTATACTCCATGCGGGTCACCTCACAGCTTATTTCGCTGGATCTTACCGCTGACGGTCTTGGGCAGAGATTCGCGGAATTCTACGATTCTGGGATACTTATAGGGAGCAGTGCGATCCTTTACGTACTGCTGGATCTCCTTCTTCAAGGCATCCGTTCCCTCGGTGCCACTCACCAGCACGATGCTGGCCTTAACAATCTGTCCGCGCACCTCATCGGGAACAGCGGAAACACCACATTCCAAAACGTAAGGCAATTCCATGATAACGCTTTCGATTTCAAAGGGTCCGATGCGGTAGCCGGAGGACTTGATAACGTCGTCCACACGGCCAACATACCAGTAGAATCCGTCCTCATCCCGCCAAGCCACGTCGCCGGTGTGATAATATCCGTCGTGGAGCACCTCGGCCGTTTTTTCAGGATCGTTGTAGTAACCCATAAATAAGCCGCAAGGCATACCGTTTTTCACGTTGATAACGATCTCACCGGATTCACCTACTGCTACACTCTGTCCGTCCGCATCCATAAGGGATACGTCATAGATAGGCGCGGGCTTGCCCATGGAACCGATCTTATGGGGAGCACCGGTCATATTACCAATGATCATGGTGCTCTCGGACTGGCCGAAGCCCTCCAGGATCTGAAGGCCCGTTGCCTTCTCAAACTGTCGGTATACCTCGGGGTTCAAGGCCTCACCGGCGGTGGTCATATGCTTGACCGAGGAGAAATCGTAATTGGAAAGATCCTGCTTGATCATCATACGGAGCATAGTAGGCGGTGCGCAGAAGGTTGTGATCTGATATTTGGCAAACATGGGCATAATATCCGATGCATCGAAGCGGTCAAAGTCATAAACGAAGGTGGCCGCCTCGCACAGCCACTGGCCGTACAGCTTACCCCACATGGCCTTTGCCCAGCCCGTGTCGGAAATGGTAAAGTGCAATCCGTCGGGATCCACGTTGTGCCAATACTTGGCAGTATGGAAATGACCAAGCGCATATTTATAATTATGCGTTGCGATCTTGGGATAGCCGGAGGTACCGGAGGTGAAATACATCAGCATCGTATCGTCGCCGCCGGGAGCATCCTCGCCGCGGAGATAATGGGTACTGTACAGTGTATATTCCTCGTCAAAGGTACGCCATCCCTCACGCTGACCGTTTACGATCAGCTTATGCTTCAATTCGGGACACTTCTCTGCCGCCAGATCCACCTGATGGGCGGTATCTCCGTCTGCGGTACAGATAATAGCGCTGATACCGGCAGACTGGAAACGATACTCAAAATCGTGTTCCTGCAGCTGATTGGTGGCCGGAATGGCGATAGCACCCAGCTTATTCAAGCCAAGCATAGCGAACCAGAACTGGTAATGCCGCTTGAGGACCAGCATAACCCGGTCACCCTTCTTGATGCCGAGAGACTTAAAGTAGTTGGCGCACTGAGCGGAGGCGCGCTTCATATCCTTGAAGGTCAAACGGCGTTCCGTCTTATCCCGGGAGATATGCATCATTGCCGTCTTATCCGGCTCGCGTTCAGCCAGTGCATCCACCAAATCGAACGCAAAGTTGAAATTCTCTGTATTTTTGAAGGTAATAGAGGTAGGCGTGCCGTTTTCGTTTTCTACCACGTCGATAAACTTGTGATAAATACGCTCCTTTGTATCCTTCAGCACGGGAGCCTTCTGCGGCACGGCAGTGCGTGTCAGCTCCGGAATCGGCTCGCCGGTAGGATTCAGAACGATGGCGTAGAATACGCAATCCTTGCCTTTTACGGCGATCATACCGTGGGGCGTATCACTGTCGAAGTAGATGCTGTCGCCGGGGCCCAGGATCTCACGGTGCTCACCGATCTGCACCATCAGATAGCCCTCAATGACCAAGTCGCACTCCTGACCGGCGTGGGTGGTCAATTCAATATCCCGGTTCTGTGCGCTCTCATCATATTTGCTGCGCACGTACAAGGGCTCGGCAATTCGATTCTGGAATGCGTACGCCAGATTATAGTACGTCATACCGTGTGCTTCCGCGATCTCCTGACCTTCCCCGAACCGGGTAACGGTATAGGAACGAAGCGTGGGACTGAAGCCCTCGATAATATCCGTTACGTTGACATTCAGTGCCATCGCACAACGGTAAATAAACGCAAAGTTCAAGTCCGACTTTCCGTTTTCACAATTCAGATATTCCTCCACCGTAACGTCGGTCTTCTGTGCCATCTGTTCCGGTGTCAGGCCCTCGATCTCGCGGAGCTCGCGGATTCGGCCTGCCATCTCCTGGATCTTATAATCCAGAGCAGTCATACGGTTCATTCGGTTACACTCCTTCTCGGGAACGAAAAAACACCCGTCCCAAAGTAATTGCTTTGAGACGAGTGTGAAAATTTTACACCCGCGGTACCACTCAAATTGCAGTTTGCACTGCCACTCAGGATCCAACAATCCTTATGCATTTACGCAGCAATTACGGAGAGGTTCTACTCCCTTTCGGTTTCTTCCTCCCGGCTCGGAAGCTACAAACACAAGACCGCATCCAATGAACTCGCACCAACCGTCATCTCTCTGGGGGATTTGTTCTTATGTACTCTTCGTCAACGCCTTTGAAATATGAGATATTATATCACAGCGCGAGGGGGATGTCAATATTTTTTTGCAATTCTATGCACAAAAAGTGATATTTCATGCATACGGCAAAGACAATTTACCGCTGCATTTCCTCGATGTGGTATACGTACTCGAGCGTTCTCAACGCCTCAATAATTTCCTTGTGGGTCTTATACTTTTTCAATTCAGCACTGCTGATGGTAATGGCTACGCTATATACGCTGAGCCCGGAATTCACGTAGGCAGGATTGGACTCGATATCGTCGATCATCAAGCCAAGACGGCGGATCGTGGTAACGAAATTCTGCAGATACGTGCTGTTTACCAGCTCCAGGTGCACTTCAAAATGATTGGAACGATTCTTCAAATAGGTTTCGAAGGCCGGGAAGAAGGACAGGCTGCACAGAAGTGCAAAGAAGGAAATCACGGTCACGGTATAGTAGCCTGCACCGGCGGTCAAGCCGATGATTCCGCACGCCCAAAGGCCCACGGACGTGGTAAGTCCCTTGATCTGGTTACGGGAGCTGAACAGAATGGAGTTCACGCTGATGATCGCGCTGGCGACAACGGTAGCCGCAGAAACCAGCGGTAACTTCACAGTCTCAACCATAATAAACTCATCCAGCATCATCGCCACAGTGGATGCCAATGACACCAGGATAAACGTACGAAGACCTGCAGAATGACGCTTGCTGGATCGCTCACAGCCAATGATGGCGGTCAAGCCAACGGACAGCATAATACGGAAAAGAATGGACCAGATATTGATCTCAATAGACCACTGCCCCAAATAAGCGGCAATAGGATCGATGATAGTATTCATACGTTATCTCCTTATCTTCTGTTTTTGAATCTTTGACGGGGGACGATGACAGGCTCATACTGTTCCTCCGCCGCCTGGGTAAACGCCAGTTCTTCCTCATTGACAGTATGCTGAGGAATTTCCTCCTGGATCTTCTGTATCCGTTCAATGAGCATATCCAAGGAGGACTTGGCTTCGCCGGTTTCCGTGGTTGCTTCTACCTCCACGATCTCCTCCAACACGTTGGAGTAGGACTTGGACAAATAGAGAGAGAGTTTTGCACTGGCAGGGCCGATCAGCTCGTAGAGAATGCAGGCAGACAGAATGATCGTCTGCAATGCACTGCCCACTTCCCCGCCCAGCGTACGGGCACCGAGAGCTGCCAGACCGATGGCCACACCGGCCTGAGGCACAAGTGCCATACCCAGGTAGTTGCGTACCTCCTTTTTCTTCTTCATAAACAGACATCCAAAGAAGGAACCGAAATACTTACCGGCAATACGGCCGAAGAAGTAGAGAATGGTAATCAGGAAGAGCGGAACGGCACCTGTGGCAGTGGACACGCCGAACAAAGCACTCAAGTTGAAATTCAACCCGGAGCGTACGAAGTACAGAAGCAAAATCGGCGGGCTGAAATAGTTAAGCTGCTTGAAGAGATTATCATCTTTTGCGATGTTGACGTACACAGTACCCATGGACATACAGCCCAAAAGGGGAGAAATCTCAAGGAGTGCGCAAATTCCGCAGAAGGCAAACAGAAATGCCACAGCGATAATCAGTCGGTTGTCAGCGGAACGGTCCTCGATCATCAGCTTCATAAACCAGCCGAACACGCCGCCCAGAAGAAGAACTCCGATGTTCGTTACGAGAGGCATTACCACGCTGGAAACGCTGAAGGGCTCGCCGGAGATCGTTGCCGCGGCAACGGAAATAGCGGTGCTGTACATCAAAAGAGCTACGATATTATCGACAGCAATCAACTGCAGAAGGGTATCTACAAAGTCTCCTTTGGCACGGGTCTGGCGGATCGTCATTACCGTGGATGCGGAGGAGGTAGCAGCTGCCAATGCAGCAAGAACCAAAGAGAACACCAGATCCAGCCGCAGGATGACAAACAAAAGAACAAATACGATGCCGGACGCCAAGAACGCCTCACACAGCGTGATCACAATAACCTTGGCGCCGTTTTTCTTCAGTGAGGAAAAACGGAAGTACTGGCCGGTACTGAACGCAATGAAGGCCAGCGCGATATCCGCCATAAAGTCCATACCGCGCACAACGCCGGAGGGGATCAAATCCAAAACGTAGGGGCCGATCAAGATACCGGTAATGATGTAGGCCGTCACGTTCGGCAAGCGCAGTTTCTTGGTAACACGGGTCATCAAGAAGCCGAAGAAGAGCATAATTGCCACGGATATAATGATCGTTGCCACCGGCGACGACTCTTGTAATGCCTTATAAAATTCTATAATCATAATGCCCTCTTTCTATGTAGCCACCCGCAACATCGGTGGCTGAAACATGGATTGTATATTTTAATATTATATCACATACTATTTACAATTTCAATAGTTTGGCAAAATAATGACACATTTGATTTACACTCCGTTTTCTGCTCCTTATATTCCCCGTATCTATTGACTCATTTATGCAACTATGTTATAATGTAAAGAATATCTGACTATTTTTCCGGGAGGGATCAAAATGCTGTTTGGAAAACATATCAATCGGTATTACCTGAAGTATCTGCCTATGCTTCTGCTCGGCGTAGCCGCGCTGACGTTGGTAGACTACATGCAGCTGCTCGTGCCCGAGCTCTATAAAATGGTAATCAACGGAATCAATGAAGGTGCGGTGGAAATTGACGGCGTTCTCCATGCGTTCGATATGGATTTTCTGCTGGACCGGATCTGTCTGCCTATGATCTTCATCATTTTGTCCATGGTGCTTGGCCGCTTTTTGTGGCGTATCTGCTTCTTCGGCTCCGGCATCCGCATGGAAACCGATCTGCGCGGCAGAATGTTTGATCACTGCAAGGATCTTTCCCAGCAGTATTACCAGCACAACAAAGTAGGCGACCTTATGTCCCTCTTCACAAACGATCTGGAAACGGTGCAGGACTGCTTCGGCTCCGGTATTCTGATGTTCTGTGACGCGTTGTTTTTGGGCGTTTTGGCCTTCAACAAAATGCTGCATATGGATCTCCTTTTGACCCTGCTGTCCATGATTCCCATGGTGTTCCTGCTGGTGGGCGGATTGATCCTCAGCAAGTACCTGACGATGAAATGGGAAACAAGACAGGAGGCCTTCTCCAAGCTGTCGGACTTTTCCCAGGAAAGCTTTGCCGGCATTGCCGTGATCAAGGCTTTTGTAAAAGAAGCCAAAGAACTGATGGCGTTCAGGAAGCTGAACCGGGAAAATGAGGATGCCAACATCGCTTACACCAAACTGTCTGTCAGTTTGAACATCTCCATCACGCTTTTGGTGGAATCCGTTATTTGCGTTATCCTGGGATACGGCGGATATCTGGTACACGAGGGTGTGCTGAACGCCGGTGAGCTTGTGGAGTTTATCGGTTATTTTACCGCGATCGTATGGCCGGTGATGGCTATCTCCCAGCTGATCGAAATGCGCTCCCGCGGCAAGGCATCCCTGAACCGTATCGGTGAGCTGCTGGAAGCCAAAGCAGACGTATTCGACCGGGACGGTGTGGACGCACCGGAAAAACTGAACGGAAATATCGAATTCCGTAATCTTACCTTCCGCTATCCCGACGGTGAATATGACGTACTGAAAAACGTATCCTTTACGATCCGTGCCGGCGAAAACGTTGGCATCATCGGAAAGACCGGCTCCGGCAAGACCTCCCTTGTGGATCTGATCCTCCGTACATACAACGTACCCGACGGAACGATCTTTTTGGACGGACACGACATCAATTCCCTGTCCATCCACTCCGTACGAAGAAACGCCGCTTACGTACCGCAGGACAACTTCCTGTTCAGCGATACCATCGAAAGCAACATTGCCTTTGCCACAGACAACGGCACGCAGGACGACGTAATTGACGCAGCAAAAATGTCGGACGTGCACGAAAATATCATCGATTTCCCCGAGGGATATAAAACCGTACTGGGAGAAAGAGGTGTTACCGTGTCCGGCGGTCAGAAGCAGCGCATTTCCATAGCGCGTGCGCTGATGAAGAATGCTCCGATCCTCATTCTGGACGACTCCGTCTCTGCCGTTGACGTAAAAACGGAAAAATCCATTCTGGAAAATCTCCGCCGTCAACGGGCCGGAATGACCACTATCCTGATCGCACACCGCATATCCACCATCGAGAAGATGGACAAGATCCTGTTTATCGACGAAGGCGAGTTGCTGGCTGTCGGTACACACGGTGAACTTTACGAAACTTGTCCCGAGTATCGGACTATGGTAGATCTGCAAAAGCTGGACGATCTGGAAGAAGAACACGGAAAGGCGGTACATGCTAATGCGTGAGTATTTCCCTTTGCTTTTTACCGGCGCGGCCGTCGGTCTGTTTTCCCTGATCTTTCTGATCGCGTATCTTTCCATAAAGGATAAAAAAGAGGCTATCGGATTTGATCGGCACATGAAAGACTCCGAGATCACCCGCCGTCTTCTGGCCTACGCCAAGCCTCACTGGAAGAGCTTCCTGTTGGTTCTGTTTTTGATGCTCTTCTCCATCGCTTACGATATTCTTTCTCCGCTGATCGTCGGTAACGTGGAAGAAATGATCAAGGACGATTTCCCAGTATCGGATCTGTTCATCTACGTGGGAATCTATGCGGCCATCCTGATCGTCTCCCTGATCTGCTCCTATGTTCAGGCTGTGGTTCTTCAGAAGACCGGACAGAAAATCCTCTCGAATATCCGTGAGGATCTGTTCATTCACATCGAGAGCCTGTCTCACGCTCAGCTGCACACCATGCCTGTGGGCAAGCTGGTTACCCGCGTCACCAACGACACCAACGCCATCTCCATGATGTTCACCAATATTCTTGTAAATCTGTTCAAGAATGCGTTCATCGTGGTAGGCGTGCTGACGGCTATGCTCTGCCTGAACTACGGCTTGACGCTGATGGTTCTGTGCTTTGTGCCCTTCATCCTTCTCTTTACCATCATTTTCCGCAAATTCTCCCGTAAAGCCTACCGTAAAGTGAAAGACGGTACCACCGACATCAACACCTTCCTGTCTGAGCACCTGTCCGGTATGAAGATCATCCAGATCTTCAATCGGGAGGAACGCAAAAAGCAGGAGTTTGACAGCAAAAATGCCGCTCTCGGCAAGGCCAAGAAGCAGCAGATCTTTGTCTTCGGTATTTTCCGTCCCATCGTATACATGCTCTATATCTCCTCCGTTTTGTGCCTTCTGTATTTGGGCGGACGGGGATATATCAAGGAAACGGAGTTTTTGGGACAGGCCATCACCGGCAGTCTGATCGTAACCTTCTATATGTACATCTCCAAGTTCTTCAACCCGATTCAAAGCCTGGCGGAAATGTTCAACTGGCTTCAGTCCGCCTTCGCTTCGGCAGAGAAGATCTTCACCGTCTTCGACATTCAACCCGACGTGGTGGATGAAGAGGACGCCATCGAGTTGGAAAATGTGGAAGGCAATATTGAATTCCGCAACGTATGGTTTGCTTACAAGGACGAGGATTGGGTGCTCAAGGACGTTTCCTTCAAGGTCAATGCCGGCGAAACCGTTGCCTTCGTTGGATCCACAGGCTCCGGCAAAACCACGATTCTGTCCCTCATATGCCGCAATTACGACATCCAGCGAGGCGAAATCCTCATCGACGGCATCAACATCCGCAAGATTAAAATCGCTTCTCTGCGCCGCCATTTCGGCCAGATGCTGCAGGACGTATTCCTGTTCTCCGGCACGATCCGCTCCAACATTCTGCTCCGAATGGAGGGCGTATCCGACGAGGAGGTTATGCAGGCCTGCCGCTATGTAAATGCGGACAAGATCATCGACCGTCTGTCGGGCGGACTCGACGAAGAAGTGCGTGAGCGCGGAAACAATTTCTCCGCCGGACAAAGACAGCTTCTGTCCTTTGCCCGCACCATTATTCACAAGCCCGAGGTTATGATTCTGGACGAAGCCACCGCCAACATTGACACGGAAACGGAGATACTGATTCAGGATTCCCTGGAAAAGCTGATGAATATCGGTACGCTTCTGATCGTTGCACACCGTCTGTCCACCGTTCAGCATGCGGACAACATCATCTATCTGTCCCACGGTGAGATCGTTGAGCAGGGCTCCCACGCAGAGCTTCTGGAAAAGAAGGGACGCTATCACGCTTTGTATATGCTTCAGTACGATAAGGAACGGGTGAAGCAGGCGGCCAAGGCCCACTGATCGGAGTATATCTATGCATTTTGAAATCGCTTTATCCAACGTACTGCTGACTCTGTTTTACATTGTCCCCGGATACGTTATCTGCAAAATAAAGAAGGCCTCCGCCGACCATCTCTCCACTATATCCTCCATCCTGATTTACGGATGTGCCCCCTGTCTGATCATCTCCTCCTTTTTGAAGCTGGATTTCTCCGCAGAAGACGTGGGCAAAATGGGGCTGTTCTTCCTCATTACCCTGATACTGCAGGCAGCCTTTATGGGATTGGTCTATCTGATCTTCCGCCGCCGTTTTGCCGACAGCAAATACCGTATACTGACCATAGCGTCAGTCCTCGGCAACGTGGGATTCTTCGGCCTTCCCGTAGTACGGGCTCTGGTACCCGATCACCCTGAGGTGATGTGCTACTCCATCATCAACATCATTTCCATGAATCTGTTGGTGTTCACGGTGGGTGCGTTCTGCATCACGGGTCGCAAGGAGTTTATGACTCTGCGTGCTGCCATATTCAATCCGTCCATGTTTGGACTTGTGATTGCATTCCCGCTGTATCTGATTGGGGCAAAAAATTTCCTGCCTGATCTTTTGGTAAGCGGCATGGATCTGCTGGGCACTATGTCTACCCCGTTGTGTATGCTGATTTTGGGCGTACGGCTGGCAACTGTCCCGCTGAAAAGGCTGTTTTGCCGCCCGTTCATCTATTTGATCTGTCTTGGGAAGCTGATTCTTTTCCCGCTGTTTTGCTACGGCGCGGTATATCTTCTTCCTTTGGATCCTGCATTCAAAGCCAGCATTCTGATCCTGACCGCAACCCCCTGTGCATCCATTATTTTGAACCTGGCGGAGATGCACAAAAGCGAAACGGAGCTGGCGGCAAACTGCGTGCTGGTAACCACCCTGCTCTGTTTTTTGACAATCCCGGTATTGACACTTCTGTTATAAGAAATAAAGCCGATGATGCATTTGCATCATCGGCTTTTTGATTTCTCTGTATCACTGCTTGGGGATCAGCTTTTCCTTGCCGCCCATATACGGACGAAGGGCAACGGGAATGTTGATGGTGCCGTCTGCGTTCAGATTGTTTTCCAGGAACGCGATCAGCATACGGGGCGGAGCAACCACGGTGTTGTTCAGCGTGTGCGCCAGGTATTTGCCGCTCTCGCCGTTTACACGGATCTTCAGACGGCGAGCCTGTGCATCACCCAGATTGGAGCAGCTGCCCACCTCAAAATACTTCTTCTGACGGGGAGACCA
>JBGVKV010000036.1:0-2801 GCA_045123975.1 Eubacteriales bacterium
AGCCAGGATCAAACTCTCTGAAAAATTGTATATTAACCGGGTTTCCCCGGATAACATCAGTTTCAGAGCTGTTTTTGGCTCTTTACTAATTATAAGAGTTCAAATAAATTCAAAAGAATTTTTTGGAGTCTTGTCTACTTCTTTTTCAAGAAATAGCGTTGTCTTGTTGTTCAATTTTCAAGGAGCTTCGCTGCCTTGCGACAGCCTGTATATTATATCACCTCGTCCTCCCTTTGTCAATACCTTTTTGAAACTTTTTTCGAGTTTTTTTCCGTATCGACTCGCTTGCGAGGTCACGCTCTTTTCGAGCGCTTTATGAGTATACCACCTCCTCTCCATTTTGTCAACTACCTTTTGCGAAATTCGATTTTTTGCGCATAGGATACCGCCTTCGGCACATCCTATTTGTATGAGGTGCATATATGATCACGGTTTTCTTTCGGACACTGCTTATTTATCTCTTTCTTTTGGGAACAATGCGTTTTCTCGGCAAGCGTCAGGTTGGTGAATTGCAGCTATCCGAGCTGATCACCACGCTGATGCTCTCCGAGCTGGCGGTGATGCCCATTGCCGACGGTGATATTCCTATCGTCTATGCTCTGCTCCCCATTCTCACCTTGCTGTCCCTGGAAGTGATCGTCTCCTACGCTACCGCCAAATGGGTGCCTCTGCGGAAATTTCTGATCGGCTCGCCAAGCCTGCTGATTTACCACGGACGGCTGAACGTGGAGGAAATGAAAAAGCAGCGGATCGGCGCCGGGGAGCTTCTGTCCGAGCTGCGGCAAAAGGATGTGGCCGACATTCGTGAGGTACGCTATGCCATCCTGGAGGACAACGGCAAGCTATCCGTATTCTCCAATGCAGCCGATTCCCCCCTGATGCCCAAAGACGTGGGGGTGGATGCTCAGGAAGACGGTGTGGCCCTTCCGCTGATCGTAGGCGGATTGGTTATGAAGGACAGTATGCGTCACGCGAACGTCAGCCGCGAGCAGTTGGAGCACCTGCTGAAAAGGCTGCGCGTCACCAGACGTGAGGTTCTGCTCATGACCGTCGACGAGCAGCGCACCGTATCTTATATATTGAAGGATTCTCCCGATGGAAAAATCCGCGAGGTGAAATTATGAAATCCTTTGTGGTAGCCTGCGGTATCTTCGGCCTGGTTGTAGGACTGATCATTGGCAATTCTGTTTTTATATGCAGACGGGTGGACGCAATGACCGCCGCCGTTCTGCAAATGCCCGAAAAAACAAACGGCGCTCCCGCCGAATACGGGAGTGCCGTGCAGAATATCAGATCCATATGGGAGAAGAATCGGACATTGATCTCCGTCACCGTTCCCCGCCGCATCACCGATCCGCTGGAGCGGGCAATGCGGGCCATGGAAGCAGGCTGGCGCAGCGGGGATGATGCCATGTACCGCCGTGCGGTATCCGATCTGCTCGCCGCTTTGGAAAACCTGAGAGAAGCAGAAGGATTCTCTCTGGGCGCCATCGTGTAGGATCAGCCCAAAGCCTGACGGATTTCCTCCGCCACCTTCTTCGCCAGAGCGGAATAGCCGGCAGGAGACGGGTGGATGCCGTCGCCGCTGATATATCCATCCAGATCCTCATGGATAACGGAGTACAGATCGTTCACACGGATGCCGCGGGAACGCATCAACTCCGTTGCGGCCTCGTTATAACGGCGGACGTCTGCATTCCATACGTCCATATAATCCGTCAGGTGCACTTTCGGTGCGTTAGCATCCGTATTGATCAGGGAGTTCACGGGCATTTGCTTATCGAGAGCAGGACCGCCGGGGATGATGGTGGCCCAGATCAGGTTTTTCGTGTAGCTTTCCATCTGGATTGCCAGACGACGGTTCACCTCCAAATATTCGTCCAGAGGCGTGAACAGAAGTCCGTCCGCCGTACAGCGGTGCAGATCCCAGATGCCCGTATTCCAATGGATCAGATCCACCTTGGGAGAACCCCAGGATTCCATCCAGCTGAACATACCCCACAGTGTAAACTTGGTATAACGGCAATTCTCCTTGGGAGAGAAGATCTGCACGTCGTCGCCCAACAGCTCTCTTACTTCTTTTTCATATCCCAGGCGAATGGAGTCGCCGATCAGTACTACGTTTTTCATTATTGTCATCCTTTCCGTGGCAGGCCATATATAGTCATATATAGTTATTGATAATATTATACCGCTTTTGAGGCAGGATGGCAACCTTTTTTCATGTTTTCTCCCCGGCTTCCGCAAGAAACCGCTCCATAGAGATCAGAGTGCGGGGGAGGATAAAATGCTCCACCTTTTCCGTCTGCTCCAGCTCGCTTTCCGTACCGTTCAACACGCAGAAAAAGCGGTGGACCGTATCGTGCCGTGCCATCAGATACCCGCCCACGCCCCGGCCGTATTCCGTCAGCGTTACATATCCGTACCGGGCCGCATCCACACACCCGCACTCCGCCAGGTGGGCAATCATCTTCGTGGCAGAGGGTGGCGACACGTGCAGCCGCCGCGCCAGATCTCCCACCCGAACGCTCTTCCCCTCCTCCGTCATACGGCAGATCATCTCCAGATAATCCTCCATAGCGGAGGTGATCTGTTTTTTCTCCGCGTCCCGGTATCCCGTCAGGGTACGGTACTCCTCATTCTTTTGACACATACGCCCTCCCGTCTGTCAACTTTCGGCTCTTTATGACATATAGTAACCAATGGAAAGATTCTTTCCTCAATGAAAGTTTATGACTGAAAGAGTTTTAATATGATTACATCGGTATATATGAATTCGCTCGCTCCCGGTGAGGCGGCCA
>JBGVKV010000037.1:0-9265 GCA_045123975.1 Eubacteriales bacterium
ACGTGAAAAATGCCGCCCGGCGGCATCATGAAGTTTAGTTAGGAGTAGTCGCCACCACTCCGACTGACGGAAGGGAACGAGGAAGTTAGTTTATGGAATGATCAAAGGGGGGACCGCTCCCCGCAGGTCCCCCCTTTACATCCCCCCATGGGCTCGGGGCGGTCCCCGAGACCCCCTTGATCAATGTATATCCAAATGGGATGAAATCAAAATATCATTACGAGGAAAATGCGCTCTGCGGAGCGCAGTGGCTAGCGGAGAAGGAAGATAGCGGAAGGAGACTTCTTTCATAAACTAACTTTCTCGCTAGCTTCCGTCACTCGAAGTGGGAACGACTACTCCTAACCTTTCTTTATGATGCCGCCGATGGCGGCATTTTTTTACATTGGTTAGAAGAATCTGTTTAATTTTAAGATAACGGAGATGTACGTTGGCTTTAGATAGCGGGACGTCGAGGGCGCCGTCCCCTACGATGACAGCTGATACTGCGCTCCGCAGAGCGCGCGACCTTCGACTCTGTCGAAGTCGACGACTTGGCAAAGCCAATGTCGCATTTTCCGCGTGGCGCGTCTATGTTGGCTTCCCCGTTTAGGTGCACTCCGTTCCGGAGGTCTCGGGGCCCTCCCCGAGCCCATGAGGGGTTGTAAAGGGGAGATCTGCGGAACGATCTCCCCTTTTATCTGTCCTGTAGCATAATCGCAGGTTTTGATTTTTCGATACGGACGTGCCATGCACACCCCTAACGTTTTCCCGCAGGGAGCATTTTGTAAACAAGAATCGAGGTGTCCCCCTTCTCCCTTGACAATCCGAGCGGGGCGGATTATAATTACTCATATGCAACTCACACGGAGGACACTATGGATCCGAAACTTTTGGAGCGCATCAACGAACTGGCAAGAAAATCCAAAGAAACCCCTCTCACCGAGGAAGAAAAGGCGGAGCAGGCCCAGCTTCGCGCCGAATACATCAAGGAATACCGGGCAACTCTTCGGGGCATTCTGGAAAATACCGTGATCCAGCGTCCCGACGGAACGAAGGAAAAACTGAAAAAACGCTCTGACAAAGAATAACCGAGGCCGATATTATGAAACAGAAACGCATTCTATCCGTACAGGATATCTCCTGCTTTGGCAAATGCTCCAACACCGTGGCTCTGCCCATCCTCTCCGCCGCCGGTGTGGAGACCGCCATTCTCCCCACGGCCCTGCTGTCCACCCACACGGGAGGATTCACGGGCTTCACCTTTCTCGATCTGACACAGGAAATGAAGGGGATCCTTGCCCATTTTGACCGGGCGGATATTCGTTTTGATATGCTGTACACCGGCTATTTCGGCTCCGTGGAGCAGCTTCGCATGGTATCCGACGCCAAAAGCGCCATCCTGAAGGAGGGCGGAACCACCCTGGTGGATCCCGTGCTGGGCGACGGAGGAAAACTGTACTCCATCTACGACGACGCCTTCGTGTGCGCCATGCGGGAGTTCGTGTCCGGGGCGGATCTGATCACTCCCAACGTGACGGAGGCCTGCCTTTTGGCGGATATTCCCTACACCGGCGATCACTACGATCACGAAAAGATGGAGACGATTTTGTCCCGCCTTTGTGAATTGGGCTGCCGCAGTGCGGTGATCACCGGCGTGCATTTCGGGGAGAACGAAATCGGCATCGTCTACCGGAATTTTGAGAGCGGAGAGAAGTTCACCCTTGCCTCCGCCCGCACCGACGCGCCCCTCCACGGCACAGGCGACGTATTCACCTCCGCTTTGGCGGGCTATCTTCTGGCGGGATTCGATGCCCGGGGCGCACTGACACGGACCGTATCCTTCATCGCCGAATGCATTGAAAAGACCGAGGACGCGCTGCCCGAGCACTGGTACGGCGTGAAGTTTGAGAACTCCTTGTACCGCATCACCGAGGATATCCGTAAAAAACAGTGGGAGGATGCCCTTTTGGGCCACTGATATATGATCACATACGAATCTCTGAAGCAAAACGAGGAGATCCGCACCCTCATCGCCCGGGCGGATGAATCCCTGCGGGTATTGGGATTCACAGAGCATAGCTTTGCCCACGTATGCCGGGTAGCGGACACGGCGGGATACATTCTGGAAAGTCTGGGATACTCGGAGCACGAGGCGGAGCTTGCCCGCATCGCTGCCTATCTGCACGACATCGGTAATCTGGTAAACCGGGTGGAGCACGCTCAATCCGGTGCCGTCATGGCCTTCGTGCTTCTTACGAAGATGGGAATGGATATGGAGGATATTGCCGCCATCACCACCGCCATCGGCAACCATCACGAGGGCACGGGTGTGCCCGTGAACGCCATCGCCGCCGCTCTCATTCTGGCGGACAAGGCAGACGTGCGCCGATCCCGGGTCCGTGCCGACGAGGAAACGGCCCCCGACATTCACGATCGGGTGAATTATTCCGTGACGGAGTCCGTCCTCACCGTATCCGAGGACAAAACCACAGTGACACTGACTTTGAAAATCGACACGGCTCACAGCTCTGTTGCCGATTATTTTGAGATTTTTATGGAGCGGATGCTCCTTTGCCGCCATGCGGCAAAGCGTCTGGGCCTGCGCTTTGCTTTGACGATCAACGATCACACGGTTATGTAATTCCACCGGGACTGCCGCTCTTTGGCGGCAGTCCTTTTTTCCGTATACTCCGCCCGTGCCGGACACACACATACGCTTCCGTTTTTATTATATATTTGTGCAAAATGGCAATCGACTTTGCTTGACATTTCCCCTCGAATATGGTATCCTATTTACAGTGTTATTTTTCGGCTTGTGTGACTGACGGATTCGTGGAATCAACCACAGGAAGCATGGGCTTTGATTACTATATGCCGACCGTCTGGGCAGTCTCTCAAGAACACATGGGATGACTGCGCCTTTTTTCTTTTCAGGCGGTTTCGGGAAAGGACTTTATTGTGAAAAAAGTTGGAATTATCATGGGAAGCGACAGCGATCTTCCCGTAGTGGAGAAGGCCATCTCTACCCTGGCAGAGCTGAACATCCCCACGGAAGTGCACGTGTACTCTGCTCACCGCACCCCCATTGAGGCACGGGATTTTTCCGTGAACGCACGCGCAAACGGTTTCGGCGCCATCATTGCGGCCGCAGGTAAGGCAGCTCATCTGGCCGGTGCCATCGCTGCGAACACCACCCTTCCCGTAATCGGTATTCCTGTCAAATCGTCTACTCTTGACGGCATTGACGCTCTGTTGTCCACCGTACAGATGCCCGCAGGCATCCCTGTTGCCACGGTTGCCATCGACGGAGCCGCCAATGCCGCTTTGCTTGCTGCACAGATCATCGCCGTGGACGACGCGGATCTGGCCGCCCGACTGGATGCCATGCGGAAGGCTGCATCCGAAAAAGTACTTCGCGCCAACGCGGAGATTGAAAAGAAATACAGCACCATCTAAGGAGATATCTATGGGAGGATTTTTTGGCGCAGTATGCCGCCGGGACGTGATCGGCGACGTGTTCTTCGGTACGGACTACCATTCCCACCTGGGCACCGCCCGGGGCGGTATGGCCGCATACGATCCCGAGATCGGCTTGCAGCGCGATATTCATAATATTCAGAATTCCCCGTTCCGCACCAAGTTTGAGCACGTTTTGGACGAGATGAAGGGATGCGCCGCCATCGGCATCATCAGCGATTCCAATCCCCAGCCTCTGCTCATCCGCTCCGTGCACGGAACCTACGCCATCTGCACCATCGGCATCATCAACAACGCCGAGGAGCTGATCGGCACCTATCTGACGGCCAGCGGCGGACATTTCAACGCCATGACCGGCGGTGCCGTTAACGCCACGGAGCTGGTGGCGGCACTGATCGACCGTCGGGGAGATCTCACCGAGGGCATCCGCTTCGCCCAGGACGTAATCGAGGGTACCGCCAACATCCTGCTTCTGAAGGATGACGGCTCTCTTATCGCCGCCCGGGATAAGCTGGGACGGATCCCCGTGGTGTTGGGCAAGAACGAGGACGGTTACTGCGTAACCTTTGAGTCCTTTGCGGCACACAAGACCGGCTACGAAATCGAAAGAGAACTGGGCCCCGGCGAGATCGTGCACATTACCCCCGACGGGGTGACACAGCTGGCCCCGCCCGGCGACAAAATGCGGATCTGCGCCTTCCTTTGGAGCTACTACGGATACCCCACCTCCTCCTACGAGGGAACCAACGTGGAGATCATGCGCTACCGCAACGGCCAGATCATGGCAAAGAAGGATATGGAAGCCGGCATCACCGAGGAGCTGGACTACGTCAGCGGCGTGCCTGATTCCGGCACACCTCACGCCATCGGCTATGCCAATGAAAGCGACGTGCCCTTCGCCCGTCCTTACATCAAATACACCCCCACCTGGGCCCGCAGCTTCACTCCCCAGAGCCAGGCGGAAAGAAGCCGCATCGCCAAGATGAAGCAGATCGCCATTCACGAATTGATCGAGAATAAGAATCTGCTCTTCGTGGACGACTCCATCGTCCGCGGCACCCAGCTGAAGGAAACCGTGGATTTCCTCTACGATAACGGTGCCAAATCGGTGCACATGCGCTCCGCCTGCCCGCCCATCATGTACAAGTGCAAGTATCTGAATTTCTCAAGATCTACCTCCGAGATGGATCTGATCACCCGCCGCACCATTCTGGAGCTGGAGGGACACGAGGGATTCAACCATTTGGACGAGTACAGCCGCTCCGACACGGAAAGAGGACAGAATCTCCGCCGCGCTATCTGCGAGAAGTTCAACTTCTCCTCCCTGGAGTTCCAGTCCCTGGAGGGCGTTCTCGAGTCCATCGGCGTTGACCCCTGCAAGCTCTGCACCTACTGCTGGAACGGCAAGGAATAATCCCCCAACTTAAATTATTTGATTCACGAAAGGATCACCGAATATGAGAAGTGAAAGCGAAAGCTACAAAGCCGCCGGCGTGGACATTACCGCCGGTTACCGTGCCGTGGAACTGATGAAGGCACACATCAAGCGCACCAAGAACGAAGGCTCCGTTGACGATATCGGCGGCTTCGGCGGTATGTTCATTCCGCCTCTGGCCGGCATGAAGGATCCCGTTCTGGTCAGCGGCACCGACGGCGTCGGTACCAAGATCAAGTTGGCCTTTATGATGGACAAGCACGACACCGTAGGTATCGACTGCGTGGCGATGTGCGTAAACGACATCATCTGCGCCGGTGCCCGTCCTCTGTTCTTCCTCGACTACATTGCCTGCGGCAAGAACGAGCCCGAGAAGATCGCTGCCATCGTTTCCGGCGTAGCCGAGGGCTGTGTACAGTCCGGCTGTGCGCTGATCGGCGGCGAGACCGCGGAGCATCCCGGTCTGATGCCCGAGGATGAGTACGATCTGGCCGGATTTGCGGTTGGCATCGTGGACCGCTCCAAGGTGATCGACAAGAATAACGTACATCCCGGCGACGTAATCATCGCCCTGCCCTCCAGCGGCGTACACTCCAACGGCTTCTCCCTGGTTCGCCACGCGCTGGATATCGAGAATGCGGATCTGACCTCCCCCCGTGAGTGCCTGGGCGGCAAGTCCCTGGGTGACACCCTCCTGACTCCCACCCGTCTGTACGTAAAGCCCGTTCTGGCTCTCTTGGAGCAGGTAAACGTACACGGCATCTCCCACATCACCGGCGGCGGATTCTACGAGAACATTCCCCGCTGTCTGCCCGACGGCACCTCCGCCAAGATCTGCCGTGCGGACGTGAAGATCCCCCCCATCTTCGATCTGATCGCCAAAGAGGGCAACGTACCCGAGCGTGACATGTTCAACACCTTCAACATGGGCGTGGGCATGGCCATCGTGGTAGCGGCTGAGGACGCAGACTCCGCTCTGTCCATCCTCCGTGAGGCCGGTGAGGACGCATACGTGATCGGCGAAGTGGTTGCCGGCGACGAGGGCGTTATCATATGCTAAAAGAAAAAACCCGCATCGCCGTGTTCGTATCCGGCGGCGGTACCAATCTGCAGGCACTCCTTGACGAGGCGGCCCGCGGCAATCTTCCCGATGGGGAGATCGCTCTGGTGGTATCCTCCAAGGCCGATGCCTACGCGCTGACAAGAGCAGCCAATGCCGGTGTCCCCGGCGTGGTGGTTGCCCGCAAGCAGTACGCCGACCAGGCGGAGTTTGAAGGAAAAATCCTCGACGCGCTCCGCGAGTACAGGATCGAGATGATCGTTCTGGCCGGATTTATGTCCATTCTGTCCGAATCCTTTACCTCCCGTTTCCCGAGACGGATCCTCAACGTACATCCGTCCCTGATCCCCGCATTCTGCGGCCAGGGATTCTACGGACTCAAGGTGCACGAGGCTGCGCTCGAACGGGGCGTGAAGATCAGCGGCGCCACCGTTCATTTCGTCAACGAAATCCCCGACGGCGGGGAGATCGTCTTCCAGCGGGCTGTGGAGGTGCAGCCGGGAGATACTCCCGAAACCCTTCAGCGCCGCATTATGGAGGAGGCCGAGTGGCATCTGCTCCCGGCGGCCGCCGAGAAGGTGGCACGGGACATCCGCGAAAACGCGGACTACGACAAGATGGATCTGTGATCCAATGTCATGAGCGTAAAAAAACAGGACAGTTTATACGCGTTCTCTTGTAGGGGCGACCATCGGTCGCCCGCGGGCGGTCAATGACCGCCCCTACATGGTGCAATAGGATACACAACACATCTTATGGCAGGGATCTTTGATCCACCCTACTTTCCGATTAAGATTATACAGTAAATATAAGTTGTAAGGAGACGTAACCATGAATGAATTTCAGTTGAAATACGGCTGCAACCCCAATCAGAAACCCTCCCGCATCTATATGGACGACGGACGGGAATTGCCCATCACCATCCTGTGCGGCAGACCGGGATACATCAACTTCCTGGACGCTTTGAATTCCTGGCAGCTGGTTCGTGAATTGAAAGAGGCCACCGGTATGGTTTGTGCCACTTCCTTCAAGCACGTAAGCCCCACCTCCGCCGCTCTCGGCCTTCCCCTTTCCGAGGATCTGAAGAAGGCCTGCTTCGTGGACGACATCGAGGGTCTGGACGCGTCTCCTCTGGCATGCGCTTACGCCCGTGCCCGCGGCACCGACCGTATGTCCTCCTTCGGCGACTGGATCGCGCTGTCCGACGTGTGCGACGTGACCACCGCTATGATCATCAAGCGTGAGGTTTCCGACGGCGTGATCGCTCCCGGATACACCGACGAGGCGCTGGCTATTCTGCGCGAGAAGCGGAACGGCAACTACAACATCATTCAGATCGACACCGATTACGTACCCGCTGCGCTGGAGCACAAGCAGGTATTCGGCATCACCTTCGAGCAGGGCAGAAACGAGTTCAAGATCAACGAAGAACTGATCTCCAACGTAGTGACCGCCAACAAGGAACTGCCTCCGGAGGCAAAGCGCGACTTGATCGTGGCGCTGATCACCCTGAAGTACACCCAGTCCAACTCCGTTTGCTATGCGGTAGACGGACAGGCCATCGGCGTTGGTGCCGGTCAGCAATCCCGTATTCACTGCACCCGTTTGGCCGGTCAGAAGGCAGACACCTGGCAGCTCCGCCGCCATCCCAAGGTATTGAACCTGCCCTTCCTGGACACACTGAAGCGTGCCGACCGTGACAACGTAATCGACGGCTACATCAACAAGAACGAAGAGGACGTTTGCGCAGACGGCATCTGGCAGAAGTACTTCTCCCGCCAGCCCGAGCCTCTGACTGCTGAGGAAGCAAGAGCGTATCTGGACACCATCACCGGTGTATCCGTAGGCAGTGACGCATTCTTCCCCTTCTCCGATAATATTGAGCGCGCAAGAAAGAGCGGCGCTTCCTATATCGCCGAGCCCGGCGGATCCATCCGTGACGATCTGGTGATCGAGTGCTGCGACAAGTACGGCATCGCCATGGCCTTCACCGGTATGCGTTTGTTCCATCATTAAAAAGGATTTTGTCAGACCCTTTTGAAAAAGGGTCCGACACCCCCAAAACTTTTTGGGTATTTGCCGAGGCAAACGTATCGTTCACCCAAATCGCAAGACAATTACCCTCCGCCATTTTCCTGACTCTTCCAAGACTGCATTGATAAACTCGCCTATCAGTTTGAGAGCCAAGGAGATAGGGTGGGGACAAGTTTTCGCCCCCCCTTTCGCCACACTTAACGGGGAGGGTAAGAAACTTCGGCGTTTGAGATGGTTCTTACCCTCCCCTATAGACTTCCCACAAAAATCCCCCACAAGGAGCATCCTTATGTTTTTTGATAAACTCGCCCAGTTCGATCCCGAGGTACATGCCGCTTGCACGAAAGAGTTCGAGCGTCAGTCCCACAACATTGAACTGATCGCCTCCGAGAACATCGTTTCCGAGGCTACCCTGCTTGCCGCCGGCTCCGTGCTGACCAACAAGTACGCCGAAGGCTATCCGGGCAAGCGCTACTACGGCGGCTGCTACGCCGTGGACGTGGTGGAAGACATCGCCCGTGAGCGTGCGAAAAAGCTGTTCGGCGCCGAGCACGCCAACGTTCAGCCCCACTCCGGCGCATCCGCCAATCTGGCTGTATTCTTCGCCTTTCTGAATCCCGGTGACACCGTGATGGGTATGAATCTGGCCCACGGCGGCCACCTCTCCCACGGTTCTCCCGTGAACATCTCCGGTAAATATTTCAACATCGTGCCCTACGGTGTGGATGACGACACCCAGACCATCGACTACGACAAGATGCGTGAGCTCGCGCTGGAGTGCCATCCCAAGATGATCGTGGTAGGCGCGTCCGCCTACTCCCGCATTATCGATTTTGCCCGCTGCCGTGAGATCGCGGACGAAGTGGGTGCGATCCTGATGGTGGACATGGCCCACATCGCGGGTCTGGTTGCCGCCGGCATGCATCCCTCCCCCGTTCCCTATGCGGACGTGGTCACCACCACCACTCACAAGACCCTGCGCGGTCCCCGCGGCGGTATGATTCTCTGCCGTGAGCAGTACGCCAAGCAGATCGACAAGGCCGTATTCCCCGGTACCCAGGGCGGCCCGCTGATGCACATCATCGCCGCTAAGGCGGTGGCACTGGGCGAAGCACTCACTCCCGAGTTCAAGGAGTACCAGGAGAACATCGTAAAGAACGCGGCAACTCTGGCCGAGGCTCTGAAGGCCGAGGGATTTGATATCGTATCCAACGGCACGGACAATCACCTGATCCTCCTCGATCTCCGTTCCATGGGCATCACCGGTAAGGATCTGG
>JBGVKV010000038.1:0-4357 GCA_045123975.1 Eubacteriales bacterium
CAGAGTAGGCATACGGGGATCATCCCAACCGGACACGCGATTCTCCTCCACCAGCTGGCGAAGCTTACGCTTGCTCATGACGGTGTAGTTGATGCCCAGACGGGCAAACTCGATCTGACGGGGCTTATGGGGCACGCTCACGTTATCGATCACCCAGTTGTAGAGAGGTCTGTGGTTCTCAAACTCCAGGGAGCAAAGGCTGTGGGTAATGCCCTCCAGCGCATCCTGAATCGGATGTGCAAAGTCATACATGGGATAGATGCACCACTTATCGCCCTGGCGGTGGTGATGCATATGACGGATACGGTAGATAACGGGGTCGCGCATATTGAAGTTGCCGGAGGCAAGGTCAATCTTGGCGCGGAGAGTGTACTTGTTGTCCTCAAACTCGCCGGCACGCATACGTGCGAACAGATCCAGGCTCTCCTCAATAGGACGGTCACGGTAGGGAGACTTAGCGGGAGTGGTCAAATCACCGCGGTACTCGCGGAATTCGTCGGGCGTCAATTCACAGACGTAAGCCAGGCCCTTCTTGATCAGCTCAACTGCGAACTCGTAGTCCTTCTCAAAGTAATCGGAGCCGTAGAAGAAGCGGTCACCCCAATCGAATCCCAGCCAATGGATATCTTCCTTGATAGCCTCAACGAAGGCCACATCTTCCTTGGTGGGGTTGGTATCGTCCATACGGAGGTTGCAAAGTCCGCCGTACTTCTCTGCCGTACCGAAGTCGATCATCAGCGCCTTGCAGTGACCGATATGCAGATAGCCGTTGGGCTCGGGAGGAAAACGGGTGTGTACGGTTTCCGTCTTTCCGGCGGCGATATCCTCGTCGATAAATTCGTGAATAAAATTCTTGGATGTGTATTCCATAATGATCACCTTCCGTAATTACTGAATAGAATCGATCATCGCACGAATACGGGCAATCACCCGCTCCGCACCGAGGATCTGCATAACACTGTACATATCGGGAGAATTCATCCGACCCGTTACGGCGATGCGCAAAAACATGCTTACGTCGCCCACGTGGCCCTTGTACGCTTCGGGATTCTGCTTGTACAGCTTCATCTCGGGAGCAAAGCCGATCGCGGGGGCGATCTCCTTGATCTTGTTGAACCAAACCGTGGAATCATCGGCATGATCGTAAGTTTCCATAAACTTTTCAAGGGCAAAAGCGATGTCCTTCCGATCGAAATTCTCGGGATAGGATTCCTCCACCCGGAAGTAATCGTCGTAGAAGAAGCCCATATAATCCTTCACGCCGTTCCACACGGTGATGTCCTTACGGGGTTTGTTGCCGCCGCGGCCGATGGCCAGAATGGACTTGGCATACGCCGGATCTGCCGCCAGCTTCTCCGCGAAATCGGGGTCGAACTCCTTCGCCCAGGCCAGCACCTGATCGTACACCTGATCTGCCGTCATACGGGAGATCACGTTTTTGGACACGTCGTTCAGCTTATCAAAGTCGAACAAACATCCGGACACGGACATCTTCTTGATATTGAACGGGAAATCGGTATAAGGCTTATCGGGGTTCTGCATATGCCACTCCTCGTAGTTGGAGTTAAGCAAGGTCATCACGTACTCGCAAACCGCCTCGGCGCAGTAACCCATGCGGGTGTAATCGTCCATGTTGGCGCCCATGTCGCGCTTGGAAAGCTTTTTCTTATTGCCTGCCTCATCCAGACGCATGATCTGAGCGATATGCATATATTTCGGCGTTTTGAAGCCAAGATAGCGGAAGAGCTGCAAATGCTTTGCAAGGCTGGGAAGCCACTCTTCTCCGCGGATGACGTGGGTAGTACGCATCAGATGATCGTCCACCGCATGGGCGAAATGATAGGTGGGAATACCGTCGGATTTCAAAAGCACAAAATCCTCATCGTTTTCGGGGATTTCCATATTGCCCTTAATCAGATCGGTGAATTTGACTTTCTTATCGCCGTCGCCGTCCGCCAGAATCCGCACAACGAAGGGATGTCCCGCTCTCAAATGCTCCTCAACTTCCTCGATGGTGAAGTTTCTGCGGGCCAGCATCTCGGCACGGCGTGCTTCTGCCTCCGCCTGCCAATCGGTGTTTTTCAACTCTTCCTTTTTATTCACCTGAGAGAGCTCATCCAGCTCTTCCTCCGTAGTGAAACAGGGGTACGCCTTTCCCTCACGAACGAGCTGCTTGGCGAAGGTCTGGTATATTTCCGCGCGGGCGGACTGACGGTAAGGTCCGTATGCACCCTGATCGGAAATCCGGCCGCTTTCGTCCAGAATGGCGCCCTCATCGAAATGGATGCCGTATGTGGCAAGGGTACGGATCAGTCCCTCCGCCGCACCTTCCACCTCGCGCTTGGCGTCCGTATCCTCAATCCGAAGATAGAACACGCCGCCGCTTTGATGGGCAAGGCGCTCACCTACCGTGGAGGGGAACAAGCCGCCGAAGTGAACGTATCCCGTGGGGCTGGGTGCAAAGCGGGTCACCTTTGCGCCCTCGGGCAACTGACGTGCCGGATACCGTGCTTCCATCTCCTCCGGTGTAGTGGTTATGTGAGGAAACAGCAATTCGGCAAGACGCGAATAGTCCATATATATTCTCCTTTACAAATAAGGGTTGTATTTTTTCTCATAAGCCATATCGGACGGATCTCCATGGCCGGGGTAAATGCGGACGTTGTCCGTCCATTCCGATAAGCGATTTAGTGTCTCTCGCATAGTCGGCCAATCTCCACCCGGGAGATCGGTACGACCGATGCTGCCACGGAACAAGGTATCACCAGTGATGCAGTCGCTGCCCATAATAAAGCAAACGGAGCCGGGCGTATGGCCGGGCGTGTGCATAACACGAATCACAGAATTTCCCAGAGCAATTTCATCTCCGTCACGGAGCAGTGTTTCCGCCGGCCGGTAAGTGTGATTCTCCCGGAAGAACAAGGCAGACGCATTTTTGACAGAATCACTCAGCATATCCGCGTCCGCCTCATGAACGGCGAGGGTGATACCGTATTTTTCCCGTATAATATCCGCACCGAAAATATGGTCAAAATGGCCGTGTGTCAGAAGGATCTGCCGGATTGTCAATCCGTTTTGCCGGAGCACGTCATCGATTCTCTCCGATACGGCCGGTGGGTCGACCAGCACCGCCAGACGGGATTCATCATCCCAGCAAAGAAAACAATTCGCGGCAGGATAGGGAGCGGGAATACTTACGATTTTCATACCGTTCACCGATTGGAAGCACAAATTTTGAGAAATTCTATTATAACAGGAGTATTATACCACATTATTTCCCTTTCGTCCATAGAAAATCCGCGGATTTTCCCTCTTTTTCCATCAAAAAAAGAAATAATCTCTAAGGAATCGTGCCCGTAGCCGTTGCAATTTTGCATATGGTATGATATACTTATTATGTATAAATTTATGTGAGGATGCGCTTGTAGCGCGTGTATAGTATGGCGAAACAGAGAGATGTGGCATTCCGTTCCGCAATGAGCGGATACAATCGCAAGGACGTCAACGCATATATCATAGAAATCAATCGGGATTTTGAGGCTCGGGAAACCGAGTTCACCTCCAAGATCACCTCCGCCGAGGAGTCTGCCGCCGAGGCTGTCAAGGCTGCGGAAGCCGCCCGCGAGGAAGCCAAGGCTGCCCTGCAGGCAAAGGAAGAGGCAGAGGCAATCCTTGCCGCACTGCGGGAGTCGAATGATGCTATGAAAGAGGAAAACGCCCGTCTGACCGAGCAGATTGCCGCTTTGCAGGCGAAGCTCACCGAAGCAGAGAAAATCTCTGCCGTGGATCCCGAATCCGATGAAATCAAAAAATCCATGAAATACGATCAGATCAGCGCCCAGATCGGCGATATTCTGATCAACGCCAACTCCTCTGCCGACAGGATTGTGGCCGCAGCCAATGCGGAAGCCACCCGTATTATGACGGAGACCGAGGACGAGGCCACCTACATCCGCGCCCGTCTGTCCGATGCTGCCGATCATATGCTGACCCATATCAGCACGGAACTGCACGACTCCACGGATCATTGTCTGAGCGAACTTATGAATGCTCTGCGGGAAATGCGGGACTGCACCGGCGCCCTTCTTTCCGATTTCGAAAAGCGCAATCTTCTTCTGAAAGAAAAAGTAGCGTACTACCAGACCTCCGTAACCGACACGATTCATAAAGCACTGACGGAGATGGACCAGAAATACGGCATCCGTCTGCCGAATCGCAAAGACTGATTCTATGGAGTCCAGATACGAAGGCATCGGGAAAAAGATCCGCGATCTGCGTCTCAGCCGGGGCATGACCCAAAAGGAACTGGCTGTGGGTTCCGTTACCCGGAACATGCTCAGCTTGATTGAAAACGGCA
>JBGVKV010000039.1:0-25654 GCA_045123975.1 Eubacteriales bacterium
CAATTTCAATATTGAAGGTGCAAACTATCTGTACCTGGCGCGCGGTACCGCGGACGGCGGCGGATCGGTGATGGACGTTCTCGTGAAGATCGCGCCCAGCGTATGGGGCCGACTCGGATTGCTTGTGGTCATCGTGCTGGGAATGTTCTTTATAGCATACGGAGTTTTCGTGGGTATCGAAAGAATGGCGAAACATAAGAATAAAGAAAAGCACCTCGTATGAGGTGCTTTTTACGTGCGGGGGCATTCATCAGTGAAATAACGAAAAAAGAAAACATCCGAGTAAACTCGGATGTCTTCTTTTTGGTGACCCGGAGGGGAATCGAACCCCTGTTACTGCCGTGAAAGGGCGGTGTCTTAGCCGCTTGACCACCGGGCCTGGTAGCGGAGAGGAGACTTGAACTCTTGACCTACCGGGTATGAACCGGTTGCTCTAGCCAACTGAGCTACTCCGCCATATATGGTGCGCTGATCGCTTTTTTACGGCGACCCACAAGCGCTCATATATTCTACCACGCAGTTATGGAATTGTCAAGATGGTTTTTGAATTTTTTTGAGAAATTCTGCGATTTGTTTCAGCCGTCGTCCTTTTCTTCCTCGGGTACATCCGCGAGCCGCTTTTCCGCCGGCTTGATATACACCGCGGCCAGAGGATTCTTCGCCACTGCTTCTTCCATGCCGCGATCGCTTACGTGGGTATAGATCTGGGTGGTGGTCAGCTGTTCGTGACCGAGAATATCCTTCAGCACGCGGATGTCCACTTGCCCGGTCTGGTACATCAGCGTAGCGGCGGTATGACGCAGCTTATGGGTGGAGTAATGCTTATATTCCAAACCGGCGGCGCCAAGATACTTTTTCACCATCCACTGGATGGTCTTGATGCTGAGCCGGTTGCCGTTACGGCTGATAAACAGTGCATTTTCATCCCCGGCCTTCGGCTTCAGCGTCTGCCGGATAGGGAGATACGCCGTCAAAGCTTCCCGGCAGGCGTCGTTCAGATAGACCACACGCTCCTTGGCGCCCTTACCCAGCACACGCAGGGAGCGCAGGGACGGATCCAAATCGCCGAAAGAGATTCCGCCCAATTCGGACAGTCGCATACCGCAGTTGAGGAACAGCGTCAGAATGGCGTAGTCCCGTGCCCGGTTGTCGGAGTCCGTATCCGCCTGCACGGCGGAAAGAAGATCGATGCTTTCCTCCACGCTCAGATATTTGGGCAGCTGCTTTCTTTGCTTGGGGGATTCGATGTTGGCGGCAGGATTGAATTCCAGAAGGCTTCGCTTTACGGTCAAATATTTGAACATGGCCTTGATGGCGGACAGTTTGCGGGCGCTGGCCTGCTTGCCGTTTCCCCGCTGGGAGCCGGCATACATCAGAAAATCGTATATGTCCGTGGTGCCGATCTCCTTGATGAAGTCCAGATTTACGCCTCGGATATCCGTCTCGATCATATTCTCCGCCGTGGGTCTTTTGCCCCGGCGGATCAGGAGCAGATAGCGCAAGAAGGTCCGCAGATCGATAAGATACTCGTCCACTGTTTTGACAGAGCAGCCCTGTATATTCAGTTTGTAGGAGGCAAATTCCCTCAGAATGGGAGGAAAGCCTGACATATCCTTGGTGGGATTCATGGGATGCTCCTTTCTGCGATGGGTTTGACTGTATACATTATAACATGGGGATTGCCTTAGCGCAAGGGGCGCGGAGATTTCCAGGCTGTATCCTTTTTGTAAACTTTGTCGCCAATCGCTTGTAATTTCGGCGTTTTTTTACTACAATATCCGTAAACCAAGCGCGAAGGAGATCTTGTATGCTGCTGTATATCCGTGAGAATATGTCCGTGATCCGTAAACTGATCACCAATCAGTTTGGGGCGGCGTTTCTCGCTCTCTTGCTGGCCTTTACCAGTGTGCGGATCAGTGAAACGGTGTATCTGATCACCAGCATTCTGTCCGTTGTATTCCTTCTGTATCTGGATTATGCTACCCTTTGGGAAGAAGGGGCCAAGGCCCGCATCCGTGTGGATGGGGGAAGGGAAGAATACGATTCCCTGAGTGGTCTGTGGCTGGGCCTGGCCGCATCGATTCCCAATCTTCTTTTCGGCATTCTGACTGCCGTTTTCACCCTGCTGTTTCAGCTGACACAGGCGGGATGGGCGGATTTCGGCAGCGGCACGTCGGCTGTCATCGGCCGGCTGTGGCAGGCTATGTATATGGGCATTATCCAGTGCGTCAATCCGGGCGGTAAGTATATTATGCTGCTGATTCCTCTGCCTGCGATTCTTGTTTGCCTGTTGGCGTACCGGTTCGGCTTTGCCAATCGCAAACTGCTTGGCGGCAAGGTGAAAAAATAATCATCGGCTTATGGGGACTGCGGTGCGTACCGGCAGTCCCTTTTCCTGTTTTGGGAGAAACTGCGCAATAGACTTGTTTTTTCTGTTTTTTTCCTGTATAATAATTGTGTATAGGTATGCCCAATTTATTGATGCATGAGGTGACGGTTTTGCAGTATACGTTCCGCGGCGGACTCCGCCTGGATTCTCATAAAAAAACGCGCAGTAAGCGCATTGAGACGATGCCTGCTCCCCATTTGGTGACAGTGCCGATCCTCCACGCCGAGGGGCGTGAGGTAGAGGTGTTCGTTTCCGTAGGAGCGACGGTAGCGGTTGGTCAAGCCCTCGGCAACGCGGGCGGCGGACTGTGGTGTCCCGTACACGCGGGCGTGTCCGGCCGCGTGGTGGATATTTGTCAGGGTGAGGATCCCTTGAGCGGTGCGTACACCGGTGTCGTGATCGAAAACGACGGCTTGAACACGCCCGCCGACACGGTCATTCCTTTTGATATACCTTTGCAGGATGCCGGCGGTGAGGAGCTTCTCGAGGTGATCCGCAATGCGGGTATCCCCAGTATGGTGACGGAGTCTCTGCCCGTGTATGCGGTCATCGAATCCGCTATCGGCCGGGTGGATCGGATCATCGTGAACTGCACGGAATGCGAGCCCTACCTGACTTCTACATACCGTCTGCTTATGGAGGATCCGGCTGCCGTTATCAACGGCGTCAAGATTCTTCTGAAGGCTATCGGTGTGCGCCAGGCGTATCTGGCCGTGGACAATCGCTGCCTGGATGCGCTGAATAAACTGGAAAAACTGCTGGACGGCAGTAAGATGATCTTTGGCCGGGCCGTGGACGCAAAGTACCCGATGGAGGAGCGCACTCTTTTGTGTGCCATCACGGGCCGAGAACTCCCCTTGGGGAAGAGTGCCGCGGATATGGGATACGCCGTATTCCGGGCAGAAACCTGTGCGGCTGTATTCCGTGCCTTTGCGCAGGGTATGCCCTACGTGAGCCGGATCGTTACGGTGGCGGGCAACTGTATTGCTTCGCCGAAGAACGTTTCCGTACCGCTGGGCACGTCGGTGCAGGAGCTGATCGACTACTGCGGCGGCTTCCGCAAATCGCCTGCCTGTCTTGTGCTGGGCAGTCCTATGACGGGCTGTGCCGTGACGGATACGAACCATATTGTTACGAAAGATACTGTGGCTGTTCTGGCCTTTTCCCATGTGCCTGCCGAGGCGGAATCGTCCGTGTGTATACGGTGCGGTCGGTGTGCTGAGGTGTGCCCGATGCGCTTGATGCCCTTTGCCATTGTCCGTGCGGCGGAGCGTGGTAACTGGACCCGTGTGGAGAAGTTGGGTGGGCGTGTGTGCATGGAGTGTGGAGATTGTTCCTACGTTTGCCCCGGCGGCGTGAAACTGCGTGAAAAGATGATCTTTGCCAAGAGCGGCTTGGCCGCCCTGTCCACTGCGGTGGATGAAACGGTAATTTCCGAATCCGAGGAAAAGGAGGAAGCGGTCCGTGAAGAAGAATAAAAAGAAAAAAGATACGGCAGTGGTGGATCCGGCCCCGGCGGAAGAAGTTGCCACTCAGACGGACGAAGTATCCTCCGAGGCCCCCGCTCTTACGGAAGAAAATATAATAGAGGAATCCACTGCCCCGGCGGAGGAGGAATCTGCTCTGACGGAGGAAACGGCGATTCCCGATGCTGTGGATGAGCCGGATGCGGAAGCCGAGCCGGTCACCGAACCGGCCAAAAAACTCCGGGTTTCCCCGGCTCCCTTTATTCGCACCTCGGAGCGTGTCCACTCCCTTATGATGGACATGGTCATCGCTCTTCTCCCTGCGTTTTTGTGGGGTGTGTACACCTTTGGCACCCGTGTTCTGACGGTGGCCGTGGTGTCCGTAGCCTCCTGTGTGTTGTTTGAGGCGATTCTTCAGCTGATCCGCCGCCGTCCCGTGACGATCTTTGATCTGTCCGCTGTGGTGACGGGGTTGCTTCTCACCATGGGATTCTCCTCGGCTGTGCCGATCTGGATGCCCGTAGTGGGCGCTTTCGTCAGCATTGTGATGATCAAGGGACTCTTCGGCGGCTTGGGACGCAATCTGATCAATCCCGCTTTGGCGGCCAGGGTAGTCCTTTTGATGTGGCCGGGCGACCTGCATACATTTACCGCCCCCGGCGAGCGGCTCACGGGCATCGGCTTGCCCCAGGTGGAATCCGTTACCACTCCCCTGGATGCGCTGCATAACGGCGTGTTCCCCGGTGTGACTCTGTCGGATCTGATCCTTGGCCGTACCGCCGGATGCATCGGTGAGATTTTCCCCGTGTTGCTTCTGGCCGGCGGTATCTATCTGGTGGTGCGCCGTGTGATTTCCTGGCGGATTCCCGTAGCCTATATTGGCACAGTGGCTTGCCTTGCCTTCATGTTCCCCCAGATTGAAGGCGCCAATCTGAATTATATGCTGTGTCAGCTGTTCTCGGGTGGCCTTCTGTTGGGTGCGATCTTTATGGCGACCGATCCCGTTACGTCCCCCACCACACACGCGGGACATTGGATCTACGGTGTGGGATGCGGTGTGTTGACGATACTGTTCCGCTATTTCGGATTCTTTGCGGAGGGCATGCCCTTTGCCATTCTCCTTATGAATCTGCTTACCGTGGTGATCGACCGATGGGTGGTTCCCACGCCTTTCGGAGGAAAAATTGCCCATGAAAGATCGTAAGACGGGCGGATGGGGATCATCCGCTGTGGAAAAATACGGACGGCAGGGCGTGGCGGCGGCTTGTCTTGCGGCCGTGGTGGCGGTAGCTGTCATTGCGGCAGCCGTGTTCACTTTGGCGGCCGGATACCGGGACCCGGGCAAGGCGGATGTTCCGCCGTTGGAGGATCTTTCCGGCGGTACACCTGCCGCGGACGGAACGAATCCCGACTCGACGTCTGCAATCCCCGGGGATGCCGATCTTCCCGCAGCAACCGAATCCCCTGTTACCGGGGCACCCGATAGATGGGCAGAGGAAGAAACCACATCCCGGGCGGATATGGAAAGTATAGAGCGGGAGCAGGGCGGTATGAACGTGGGATTTGTGAGCGGTGAGACCGTGTACGTGTATGAAACCGTTCCGCCCGAGGAAACTACGGATCCTGAGGAAACCACGGATCCCGAGGAAACTACGGATCCTGAAGAGACCACGGATCCTGAGGAAACTACGGATCCTGAAGAGACCACGGATCCTGAGGAAACTACGGATCCTGACGCAACTGCGGATCCTGAGGAGACCACGGATTCTGACGAAACCACGGATCCTGAGGAGACCACAGATCTTGAGGAAACCACGGATCCCGAGGAAACCACGGAGCCTGACGAAACTACGGCTCCTGAGGAGACCACAGATCCCGAGGAAACCACGGAGCCTGACGAAACTACGGATCCCGAGGAAACCACAGATCCTGAGGAGACCACGGATCCCGAGGCGACCGAGGATTGGGAAATTAGGAATGATTGGTTCAATAATCAGTATTCCGACGATTCGGAAACGTAAAACAAAAATGCACTTGCCGTACAGCAAGTGCATTTTTTATCAGTCGTTTGTCAGATCGCCGTCCCCGTTGACGGGAATGGTATCCCCCAAATAGGTGGGGGAGGGCTTTATCATACAGTACAAAAAATCCTTTACACGGGCGGCGGATTCCCGCATTTCCCGGGTCGTCTGTCCGTAGAAGCGCTGAACGTCCGCGCCTACGCCGTAGGCCTCGAGTCCCAGCTGATCGGCGATGTACAGTGCCCGGTACAGATGGTATTTCTGGGATACGATGATCACCCGCTTGGCACAGAACACGTCCCGTGCTCGGTACAGACTCTCATAAGTGGAGAATCCCGCGTGGTCCATAAAGACGTCATGGGAGGGAATGCCTGCTTCCACTGCCAGAGCTTTCATCACGCCAACCTCGTTGTATTCCCGGCGGCCGTGATCTCCGCTCATCAGAAGTTTCGGTGCGGCAGTGAGATTGTACAGCTCAATACCCCGATCGATCCGCTCCCGCAGAATGGGGCTGGGAGAATTGTCCTTCCTGAGCCCTGCTCCCAGAACCAGGATGCAGTCCGCATCGAGCTCTGCCGCCTCCTCGGGGGACAGAATCCGATCCTCCACGGAGGAGGCCATATACCAGTTCACGCCCACGGCAAACGTGCCGAAAAGGACGCCGAGGATCAACACGGTCAGCGTCAGGCGGAACACCAGGCGACTCTTGCGCAGCTTTTTCAGGGGAGACGTTCTTTCTTTCAATTTCTTTTACCTCGCGGATGATGTATGATTTTAGGACGGAGGGAAGGGGATTTTGTTCCGGGAAACGGGATAAATTCTATGGATTTTTTCTCGTGTCTTGCAAAGTGCCCACGGGTATTGTATAATTGTGTCATAGAAAATCAAACGGGAGGGAATTATGCAGGCCGTACAGACGAAGACAAAGACCGCACACGATACGGATACGGATCTGATGCGGATTATCGCGTCCTTTTTCGTAGTGCTGATCCATGCCTCCACTGCGGAGGGAATGGGTATGGTGTATAACGCCCTGGCCCGTTTTTCCGTGCCCGTGTTCGTTCTGATCAGCGGGTATTATCTTTTGCGGCGCCCCACCGCGGGGATCCGTATAGCACGGCGGATCGGCTCTCTTGTGGGAATACATATTCTGTGGTCTGTCTTGTATTACGTGTTCTATCGGCTGATAGGGGATCTGCCCCGGGGCAATGCGGGTGGCGTGATCCGGTATCTGCTGACCCAGCCCACCCATCTGTGGTATCTGTACGCCCTTGCGGGACTGTGGCTTCTTTTGCCCTTGCTTCGGACCTTTGCCGCTCATGCGTCGGAGGGGGAATATCGATATACCTTATGGGTTACGGGAATTCTCGGTACATGGGTGACGTTAGGCGTTCGATCCGGTGTTTCCGGCACATTTTCCGCAGTTGTCGAAAACACAAAAATTCCGTACGCCGTGGGCTTTGTCTTCCTGTTTCTTATGGGAGGTTATCTTTACCGTCTCCCCGTAAAGCGGGAGCGCCCCTGGTATATAGCCGGTGCCTTAGGGCTGGCCGTCACCGTTTTGTCCGCTCTTCTTCTGCCCGCGGATATGGCCGTTTCACTGGCTTTGAGCTTTTACGCACCGGGCACGGTTGTGGCTGCCATCGGATTCTTTTTGTGGATCAAAAGGAAATATGCCGAGCGGGCGCTTGCCTTTCGGGGAGCATCTTCTGCTTTGAAAACGGTGGCTGCCGCCAGCGGCGGGGTATATCTTATGCATCCAATGGTATTGCGGCTGTATGATCTGTGGCTTGCACCATTGCTGCCCGCGGCAATGTCGTGGCTCACGATTCCCATGGCGGCGGTTTGTGCTTTCCTCGTTTCTTTGGCAATCGTCATGCTTTTGCGAAAAATCCCCTATGTAAAGCGAGTTCTTTTGTGAGGCTTGTATGAAAAAAGTAATTATCATCGGCTGTCCCGGCAGCGGGAAGAGCACCTTTGCCCGCACACTCCGGGAAAAGACGGGACTGCCGCTGTATTATCTGGATCAGATGTACTGGAATTCCGACCGCACCCACGTAGATCAAGACCTGTTTCATGAAAAATTGCAGGCGGCACTACAGCAAGAGGAGTGGATCATCGACGGCAATTTCGCGTCCACCATGGAGTGGCGCCTGTCTGCCTGCGATACGGTGTTCTTCCTCGATTATTCCCTGGAGGTCTGTCTTTCGGGAATTGATGCGCGCCGGGGAAAATCCCGCCCCGACATGCCCTGGATAGGGCTGGAGGACGACGAGTCGTTTATTTCCTTCATTCGAAAATACAATGAAGAAAGCCGACCGCAGGTGCTGGCGTTGCTGGCGAGGTATCCGGATAAGCAGCTTATCGTTTTCCGAAACCGGGACGAAGCCTCCGCTTTTCTTGAGAATCTGTAAAACGAACCCCGACAGATGATGATCTGTCGGGGATTTTTCAGTTCTGTCTTTGTACGCTTTTGTATTCGTCGTAGAATTTGTAGTAGGGGCATCCCTTGGTGTTGCGGGTCATAAAGGCCAGCATCTCATCCTCGTCCAGATCCACGCCGCATTCATACATGTCGTCCACGTCGTTGTAATCGTACCACACGCAGGATTCACAGTTCTGCGGTGCTTCCGTTTTCTTTTTTTTCATTGGGACAGCTTCCTTTCGTTCAGCCACGCTTCGCATAGCGTGTCACCTTCATAAATCAGCTTGAGGGAGAAAAATGGCTCCTCCGTCTGTAAAAGATCAAGAAAGATCTTATCGCCTTCCCACATGGGCAGCTTTAGAAGATCCCCAATGCGGATCCATTTCAGATCACCTTCATCGCAGTCACGAATCTCACCGGTGAAATCGTCGGCGGTGAACAGATGCATGTATTCCGCCACCGGCATCTGATCGGATACGAAGGTGACGATGCCCCGATACCGTAGGGAGGTGAGTGTCAGCCCCGTTTCCTCCCTGGCCTCCCGCAAAACGCAGTCGTACGGGGATTCAAAGGGCTCGAACTTTCCGCCGATGCCGATCCATTTGTCGTGGTTTTCGTCATTTGTCTTTTTTGTGCGGTGGAGCATCAGATACTGCCCGTCCCGCTCTATGTAGCAAAGGGTGGTGTTTTTTCCTCGCAGTTCCATACATTGCTCCTTACCTGTGTTTCAGATTAGCTTCTCTTGCCCGGTAATCCGGCAGGAAACGGGCAACGAAGGCGTAAAATTCCGGGGAGTGATTCTTATGACGGATATGGGCCAGCTCGTGGACCACCACATAGTCGATGGCTTCCTCGGGATAGGCCATCAGGCGATAGCTGTAGGCGATGCGGTTCTCCGCCGAGCAGCTGCCAAACCGTTTTTTTGCTTGGCTGATGCGTACACCGGCCGGCGTAACGCCCATCACCTTCGCCCAATGCTCCGTTTTGCGGGGCAGAATCTCCTTTGCCCGGGTGATCAGCTCCCGAACCTGCTCCTCACTGGAAAAGTGCGCTTCGTCAAAATCCGCCCGTCGGCGGATTTTTTCTCTTTGTTTCTCAATCCAGTCCCCGTGGGATGCAACAAACTGCTCAATGAGCCGCTGCGGCATCCGCCGGGGCGCACGGAGGATCAATTCCCCCTCGGGGGATATTTCCATGGATAAAGTGCGCCTGTCGGATCGGATCAGCTTATACGTTTCCATTTTCGGTGAGGGAGGGGATCAGATCGTAAATGATATGGGCCAGCGCGTGATCGTCGCAATGGACAATGATCCGGTCAGCGGCCGCCTTCACAGAGGGAATGGCGTTGGCAACGGCGCAGCCGATGTCCGCTTCGCGGAGCATAGTCAGATCGTTTTCGTAATCTCCCACGGTAAGGATGGTGTGCACCTGGGGCAGCAGCTGCCGCAGGATTTTGACACACTCGCCCTTGCCGCTGTTTTTATGATGCATTTCCAGACCTACGGGCCAGCTTCGATCGTAGGAAAAACGGTCTCCGTACCGATCGATCAGATCTTCCATCAGGCGCAAAGCATCCGCTTCCGTTTCGCAGATGAACACCATCTTATAGGTGAGAAATCCGTCCGCAAAGGAGGCAAGTCTTTCCACGGGCGGCAGAAAATCGATTTTCATTTCTCCCTCGCCCTTGAAACAGCGCTGGACGGTGGTGAGTCCCGTGTGATTGGCGATGATGTGACGGAGCACCTCGGTGCAGTCCTCCACGTCCATCGTCTTTTCCCAAAGGGTATTTCCCTCACCGTCGCATACAAGGGTGCCGTTGGTAGTCACGATGGGGGCGTTGGCACGGAAAGGGAAGCGTGAAAGATAATCCGGCATCCGTCCGGTGGCGAAGGTGAACAGACCGCCGTTTTTCTTGAAGTGCTCGATGGCGTCTGCATTTTCTTTGGATACTTCACCGGCCCGGGGAGTCAGTGTGCCGTCGATGTCGGTGAGAATCAAAAATCCGTTGTAATTCATGAAAGGTGTCCTTACCGTTTTATTTTCGTTTGATGAATTGGGAAGAAATCAGAGGAACGTCCGGCGCAAAGCGGCGGTTTACTCTGTACTTGACGTATTCCTTATCCACCTTGTTCAGCGTATTGCCGATCAGCGGGGCATCGGTCAGCTCGTTCTTCATGGTCGATGTCATAAGGAGTATAAAATCACTGCCCGGCCGCTCGTACTGGTGAATATGGGGGAAGTGACCGGTATAGTACAGCTTGATATAGCGAGTCATCGGAGTTTCCTGGAAGGTGATTCGCAAGGAGAGCAGGGGAATGCCGTCCTCATCCCGCGCGAATTTACCCAGTGTGCGGACTCGGTAGGGCTTGCCGCCCATCACCAGATCCGTATCGGCGGGATAGCCGAAGCCGATGCGCAGATGATAGCTTTCCTCCACTTCCGAATAGGTCATATAGAAGGCATTGCCGCTCTTCATAAAGGAGAGGGACGTGAGGCCCGTGCCGTAGCTGTTCTGCACCGCCTGCCAGATGACGGGCATCAGGCAAAGGGAGGGCGCGTTTTCATCCTCGGAGGTAAACGTGACACCGGAGAGCCGTTCACACTCTGCGGGGAGAGCGGGCGCGGCCGTGGTCGTGGCGATTTCCTTTTTGGAGAACAGTGAAAAGCGTTTTTTCGGAGCCGCAGGTGCGGCCTTGGGCGGGTGCTCCCTGATCGTGTGCAGTACCGCAGGCAGCCGATTTGCCTCGCCGGGGACGGGAGCAAGGTCTTCGGGATTGGCGAAATATTTGTGCGCCAGGGTGAAATAGTTTCCGGTCTGGAACATTTCCGCGTTTCCGCCGTTGGATACCAGGAGGATGCCGCTGTCGCGGAAGCCGAGGACGTTCTGCCCCAGCATACCGTTGAACAGGAACGTGTTTGCCTCTTTGCCGACCCAGATCTGATAGCCATAGTCGAACCAATCCGAAATCGATCCGGTATCCGCCTGCTTGGCGGTGGCACGGGTGATCCATTCCTCAGAGAGGAGCTGCTTGCCGCACCAGATTCCGTTTTGCATAACCAGCTGGCCGATCTTGGCCATATCCTCGGGGAGCATATAGAGCCCCCAGCCGCCTTTTTCTATGCCCATGGGACATTTTTCCCAGTAGTAATTGTCGATGCCCAGGGGATCAAAGAGTCTGGGCTTCAGATACTCGCTGAGGGACAAATCCGTCTTCTTTTTCACAATGGCGGAAAGGATATAGGTGTTCAGACTGTTATAAAAGAAATTGCCGGGGACAAAGGCTCCCGAAAAATATCCCTTGACCCAATCCGAGTCGGTCATGGCCATAATCTCGTTGAAGGAAGCACCGGTGGTCATGGTGAGAAGATGCTCCACCGTAAGATCCCGTATGGCGATACGGGTAAGCGCGGGGACCGTCTCGCCGAAGATTTCCGTCAGCTTTTCCTCGGGCAAGAGCATTCCCTCGTCGTACAAAAAGCCAATGGCCAGCGCCGTAATACTCTTGCAGGCGGAGAAGGTGTATTTCCATACGGAGGTACTCTGATCGGCGAACTCCGCTTCGGCAATCATTTTTCCGTCCTTCAGAATCAGAACGCTGTGCATATTCAAGGTTTCGTCCTCGGCGATCTCGGAGAGGAACTCGGCAATTCTGGCGGAGGATACCCCCGTATCCTCGGGCAGACAGCGCACAAACGGCTGATTCACCGACGTGGGACGGAAGGGGGGCTTCTCGGAGGTGTCCGAATATATAGGCTTAATGGCTTGACGGGTATCCATCAAACGCCCGAACAAAGTCAGGGCATTGTTCAAATCACTGATGCTCACAGATTCAAAACCTCCTTTGGTTCTGTTATGAGGACGACTTGCGTATACTGTAATGAAATCAGTTGGCCGGATATTTGGAGGCCAGCTGACTGTTGGCGGCGCTGATGCGGCCGCAGACGGAGGAGAACTTACTTCCGTCGGCCAGATCCCGCATGCCGCCCACCGTAGCGTAGGTCAGGGAATCGTTGGCGGGGCCGAAGGCCAGAGCGAAATCGTAGGTGCGGGATTTTGCGATGATCTCCAGCATATTGGCGGAATCGTTGTCCCGCAGCATATCCCGCAGGGCAAGATCAATATAGGCGTCTGTCAAAATTCCATAGGATGCTGCGTTCATGGCGGACAAGACCAGAGCGGCTGTTTCCGCATTGACGGTGTTTTTCTGCATAGCGAAGAACAAAGCCGATTCGTCGGTGAGGGAGACGTAATTTTCTTGCTCCTCGTTCAGCTTGGGCATGGGGAGGATGCCCCAATCGTCCTCGCTGTTGGGAATCCAGCTCATCAGATACAGTCGATCCAAAAGAAACATGGACTGGCCCGTGTAGAACTGATTCAATCCGTTCTCCGTGTCCCGGTTGCGATGGAGGTCGGTGAACAGGCGACTTACCACGCTGGCTTGCGCGCTGTTATCCTGGGAAAAAGCAATTTTCGGTGTGGTGCCTGCCTTGGAGTTCACAAAGGTACCGCCGCAGGAGTAGAAAACGTTGGCGGGGGTATAGGGAGCGGCGTACTGGGTGGAATAGGAATAAATGCGGGTATCGGTAGCGCCGTTGATGTCGCTGACAGCTGCGCAGTAGCGGAAGAATTCGTCCCAGGTCCACGTACCGTTGTAAACACTGGCGTAGGGAAGGGACAACCCGTTCTGCTCCAAAAGACTGCGGTTGAAATAAACAGCCGACAGGGACGTTTCCTCAAAGGAAGCGGGACCGGCTACCGCGAAGGTTTTGTGACCGGCGGAGGCGGCATCCACGGAGGCGGCATCAAAATAAGGCTGTGTCAGATCGAGAAAAGGAGCACTGCGCAGATTGAACAGCAGATTTGCCGCGCAGAAGGTGCCGATATCCTTCTGGGGAAGAAGGATCAGATCGGCGAAATACTCGTCGGCTTTGATGCTGGCCTGCAGTGTGTCAAAGAGCGCGTTCGCATCGGTAACGGTGGTGGCAATACGGATACCGAGGGCTTCCTCCACTGCACGGTTTCTTTCATATTTTGCCCGGGAATATACGTCCGGCTGGGACTCGTCGCCGATGACGCTTTCATAAGGGGCGGAGATGAACACCGTGGTGCCGTTCAGATCGTATTCGTTGTCGGCAACGGATTTCAGGTATGCGTCGGCGTAGGCCTCATTCGTTTTGTGGCTGTCCACCTTAGGCGGAAGATAGCCGGCCCAGGGATCCGTCGGCTGAACGGTCTCCAAGGAGTCGTCGGCGTGATGGGAATCCTTTCCCTCGGCGGTGGGATCGTTTATTACAATCAGCGAGCAGCTTTGCAAAAACAGCATAGCGGACAGAAGCCATGCGATTTTGCGGTGGGATTTGCGTCTGTTCAGCATATATTCTCCGTAATTGTAGATGTATGTATACAAACAGTATACCAAAATAATTATAGTATTCTTTGCGGCATAAGTCAAACCATTTATTGTGAACAATAGGAAACAGAGTGGAAAATATTGTGCGTTGCTTCTTTTTAGGGGGTGTGATACAATGTACACATCATTGTGAGTTTCAGGAATTGCGCCGTTTCTGTGGCGCAGACGGAAAATATAATACCGTAAAGAAAGGATGATACGATGAAAAGTGTGCGAAACACCTGTAAAAAATACGTAAAGATCGCCGTGCTGGCGGAGATTGTGGCGTGTCTGCTTACCGCGTCCTCCGTGAGTGTGGTAGCTCAGGAGATACCGACCAATCCGGACAGCCCGGCAACGGAATACGTGCAGACCTACGTGGACGGAAGGGCATATACGGGACGTGCCGTCTTGTATGAGGATACCACCTACGTGGATCTGGCCCGGTTTGCCGAGGAAATCCATCCTGTCCGTATGACGTGGGAGGAGACGTCCGGCGCGGCCACGCTTGAGGGCGACGGGCTGCATATCACGGTGCAGAACGGCATGGATTACCTGTGCGCCAACGGCCGGTATCTGTGGTGCCCCGCCGGTGTATTTGCCGGGGATGGCTATGCCTACGTGCCCCTGCGTGTGGCGGCAAAGATTTTTGGGGCGGAGGTTTTATGGAATGAGGAGGAATTTGCGGCCTACGTCACATCCGGCGGCGGCGTGATTGCCTCGGGAGATGCGTTCTACGATGAGGGCGAATTGTATTGGCTGTCCCGCATCATTTATTCCGAGGCGGGAATTGAGCCCTTCACGGGCCAGATCGCTGTCGGTAACGTGGTGCTGAACCGCGTTCGTTCCGCGCAGTTTCCCAACACCATCTATGAGGTGATCTTTGACCGTGCCTATGGCGTGCAGTTCACTCCCACCGCCAACGGAACGATCTACTGCGTGCCGGATGAGGAGGCAATCATTGCCGCCAAGCTGTGCCTGGAGGGGTATACACTCTCCGATGGAATTTTGTATTTTTTGAATCCGGCTTTGTCCAGTAATTTCTGGGTACCCAATAACCGGGATTACGTGATGACCATCGCCGGCCACGACTTCTACTCATAATGAAAAGGCTGTTTGCCATTTGGCAAACAGCCTTAGTTTTCATCAATCCTCGGTCATTGCGCTGAGGAAGATATAGTCCACAGTGCCCTTGTAGCATACGAGGACGCTGTCGGAATTATAACGACCGAACATGTTGGAAATGTAGAAGGTGAAGTCCTTGCTCCACTTCCGGGAGCCCACCTTTTCGAATTCGTCGGTATCCTCGTTCTTATAATACAGCGTCATCTTTTTGGTTTCCGCATCGTATTCCACACGCCACGTGCTCATCTCCGTGACCTTGGACAGATATTTTCCGAAGGGGATTTGGACAACGGTACCGCTGTTGTCCACCATGCGGAAGGAATTGCCGTAACTGGGTACGGCGTATGCCAGATAGATGAAGTTGTTGCTGCTGTACTCCGAGCCGAACAGGCAGGAGTTGTCCTCCGCCTTGCCGCGCCACTCGATGTGCCAATCCTGTGCCTGGGTAAGAACAAAGCCCTGGGAGAGGGTAAAGTCGGTATTGCTGTCCTTGAGTACGATGCAGCCGTCCTCAAAGGAATAGGAATCCTTGGAGGAACGATCGGAGAGAGTCAGATTGCTGTACTCGTTGGACTCGATCAGGTTATCGAAATCCCAGCGGTAGGAAACACTCTTGCCCTTGATTACGTCCTCATCTTCCACCTCGCCCAGCACGGCGTTGAGGGTGAAAGTCAGACCGGTCTCGCTCTTAATGCGGATTTTTGCGGTGGCGCCCAGGGCGGCGGTATCCTTGAAGGTGACTTTGCCGTACATATCCACGGAGCACTTGTCGGCATTCTCGATCACTTCATAGGACAGATTGGCGTTCTTGGCGTACAGAGGAAGTACGATGGCAGCCAGCTGATAGCCATTCTTTACATCTACAGTGATCGTATCACCGTCGGCCAGACGGGTGCGTCCGTCGCTGGACAGTACGTCGATCTTCTCGGGGGTACGGTCTGCGGCGGCGCTGATGGTGTACAAGGAACTCTGAGCCAGTTCTTTACCGGCTTCGTTGTAACCGATCTGAGAGTAGTGCAGGTTCTCCGGTCCCATATAGCCGTAACCGGGGGCATCCTTATCGGGTGCGGTGGAGGTACGGGCGATCTCGCCGATACGGGAACCGATGATAATGGAGGAATCCGTGGTGTTGTGGATAGTGTACTGCGCTACGCGGGGAGCCACCAGATCGGTGAGATACTGGGTCTTCAAACTCTCACGGCTGGCAACCTGTGCGATGGCACGAACCAGCAGGATGGTGCCGAATTCCACGCTCATATCGTTCACGAAATTCTCGTGGTTCTTCATAAAGCGGGCGTAGTAGTCGTCGGCAGTCATAATGTACTTGCCGGACTGATCCCAGCTGCCGTTGTTCCAGGTCCACATCTGTGCGGTTTCACCCTGGCACCAGAAGTATGCGGTGCGGATGACCTCATACTTGGCATCCTCGGCGGTGTACTGCTTCATAAGCTTGTTGTATGCATTCACGGTACCCTTGTACAGATCGCCGTTTTTCTCCCAACGCTCAATGGCGGATCCGCCTACGGCGGTCTGGATCAGCATAACCTTTTCGCCGGTCAATGCATACCATTCCTGACCCAGTGCGCCTGCATAGCCGGCGCGGCCGCGTTTCATATCGTAGGGCTTACCCATACCTTCGGCACAGTATACCGTGCCCACTGCCGTGCGGACGGTAGCCTTGGAACCCTGATCGGCGGGAAGGCCGGAGTCATAGGTGCCGGCGGAGTTGGACTGGCCTACGATCAGGAAGATATTCAGCTGAGCGCGGACGGTCTTGTCGATCACAAGGGTGTCCTTGATTTCCTCGCCTACCTTGGCGGTAACGGTGATGGGATCGTTGCTCAGTGCTTTGATGGCAACGACGCCCTGATCGGTTACGGTGACCGCATCAGCGTTGGAGGATTCAAAGGTGAAGGCTTCGCCGTCCTGCAAGGTATAATCAGGCGTGAAGGTGTAACGGTCGTCATACTGAAGATGGAAGCCCAGGGAGGCGTCCTTCTTGAAGTTGATGATGTAGGTGGTGCTCTTGCCGCCCAACTCCACGTCCACACGGGCAAACGTTTCCGTTACTCCGTCGGGGAACATGGGCTGATAAACCGTTACCTTGGCGTCGGCATTGGCGGCGGTAGCCGCAATGCGGGGAACGCGGGGACGTCCGGCAGGCAGTGTCACGCTGTAAGCAGCGTAGCCGGGATTAAACGACAGATCCGTGCCGTCATCCAGCGTCAGCGTTGCCAGCTTGGGCTGGTCGGCGCTCAGCGCGTTGGGATCTGCCACGGGAGCGGTAGTCTCTTCAGGAGCGGTAGTCTCCACGGGAGCGGTGGTCTCCTCGGGAGCGGTAGTCTCCTCGGGAGCGGTGGTCTCTTCGGGAGCGGTAGTGTCCGGGGTATCCACAACGGGGTCGGTGGTGGAGTCACTTACCGGCGGAGGAGTGGGAGTGTCTGTAGTGCATCCTGCCAGTGCCGCACAGCTGCTAAAAAGCATAGCGCCGACGAGAAGCAGGGAAAGCCATCTGCGATGTTTCATAGAATACCTCCAAAGATGTAAGATTATATTACAGAAATATTGTAGCAGAGTAATGGGACAAAGTCAATAAAAAACGCCCCCCTTATCCTGCACAAACGCAATAATTGCACAAGAGAAGGGGGCAGCTGTTACCGGATCAGCATTGCATCTTCACTCTTCACTATTACCTTTTCACTGTATAAAGGACAACGTCCTTTATACTATAAGCATCGCATCGCCGAAGGAGAAGAAGCGGTATTCCATTTCCACTGCCGTGCGGTAGGCAGAAAGCATCCGCTCACGACCGCCCAAAGCGGATACCAGCATGAGGAGCGTGCTCTTGGGCAAATGGAAGTTGGTGAGCAGTGCATCCACCATCTTGAAGCGGTAGCCCGGGTAGATGAAGATGCCGGTGTCGGCGGAGATGGGGTGAAGAATGCCGTTTTCGTCAGAGGCGCTTTCCAACACGCGGCAGGAGGTGGTGCCGATGGCGATTACACGGCCGCCGGCAGCCCGACGCTCATTGATGATCCGCGCGGATTCCTCGGTGACACAGATGTATTCGGAGTGCATTTCGTGGTCCGCCAGCTTTTCTTCCTTCACGGGACGGAAGGTGCCCAGGCCCACGTGAAGAAGCACGGGCACGATGGCGCACCCTTTTTCCCGGATACGGTCCATCAATTCGGGGGTGAAATGAAGTCCGGCGGTAGGAGCGGCGGCAGATCCTTCGTGCTTGGCATATACGGTCTGATACCGCTCCGGATTTTCCAGATGTTCGGTGATGTAGGGCGGCAGGGGCATGGAGCCTAATTTGTGCAGTGCTTCGTATACGGTTTCGCAAACGGCGCGATCCACACGGAAGCGTACCACACGGCATCCGCCGTCGATGATCTCCTCCACCTCCGCTGTCAGAAATCCGTCGCCGAAGGCAAGCACGTCGCCAATCTTTGCCCGCTTGCCGGGGCCGGCCATGGCTTCCCATACGTCGTTCTCTCTCTGCTTCAGAAGAAGCAGCTCCACCGGAGCGGTGGATTCCGTGTCGGCCAGGGTGCCGTCGGGCATCATTTTCTTTGCGCGGTGGCCGATGATGCGGGCGGGGATCACGCGGGTGTCGTTGACCACCAGCGTGTCGCCGGGGCGGAGATAGTCTACGATGTCCCGGAAAATGCGGTGCTCCAGCTGATCCGCCGTCCGGTCGATGATCATCAATCGGGAGGAGTCGCGGGGCTCCAGGGGTGTCTGGGCAATGCGGGATTCGGGCAGATCGTAGTCGAAATCGGACAGGGTCAGCGCAGTCTCGGGAAGTGTATTTTTAATCATAAAGGGGAAGTCCTTTCGGGGAGCAAAACGCTCTTGACATAGAATATAAAATATGATATGATATGCGTGTGCAGGAGAGAGTTTTCTGCATAAAATGAAGATAGAGGCGCATTTCCGATGAGTAGCCGTACCCAGGCAGTCCGATGCCGATGAGGTGCGGGGAAAGGCGAGAAATGCCGAAGTTCACGCGGCCCGGACGCCGCGGGGCTGGTGCAGTAAGCGAAAGCACCTGCACTGTCACTTCAGTCTGATCTGTTGTGGAGAGCTATCTGTGTATCGGTGACTCATGCGCTGTCAGCGCTATGTCTATATTATAGTACACAGAAAGCCGGTTTTCAAGCCGGTTTTTGTTATATCCATGGGGATGCCGGACAAAAATAAGTATTTTTGTGTATTTCGGGAGGTCAATGATGGGTACTTTTCAGAAAGAGATTATTTTCGAGGGCGTAGCAACCGCCCTGATCACGCCGTTCCACGCAGGCGGTGTGGATTACGATACGTTCGGCCGTCTGATCGATTGGCAGATCGCGGGCGGCGCAGACGCGCTGGTTATCTGCGGCACCACCGGTGAGGCGTCTACCTTGACGGATGAGGAACACCGTGAGTGCATCCGTTATTCCGTGGAGCGGGCCGCAGGCCGTGTGCCGATCATTGCGGGCACCGGTTCCAACGATACGGATTATGCCATTTCCTTGTCCCGTTATGCCTGCGAGGTGGGCTGCGACGGACTTTTGCTGGTTACCCCTTATTACAATAAGACTACCCCCAAGGGACTCATCCGGTCCTTCACCGCTGTGGCGGATGCAACGGATAAGCCGATTATTCTGTACAACGTTCCCTCAAGAACGGGTGTGAATATTCCTATGAGCGTGTATACGGAGTTGGCAAAGCATGAGCGCATCGTGGCAGTCAAGGAAGCCTCCGGCAATTTGAGCACCATCGCTACCATCGCGGCAGAGCTGTCCGACAGCCTGGCCATCTACAGCGGAAACGACGATCAGATCGTGCCGATTATGTCCCTGGGCGGCCGCGGCGTTATCTCCGTTCTGTCTAACGTCTTGCCGAAGGAAACCCACGATATGTGCCGCTTTATGCTGGACGGAGACGTGAAATCCGCCGCCGCACTGCAATTGAAGATGCTGTCCCTTATCAACGCTCTCTTTATCGAGGTAAATCCCATTCCCGTCAAGACCGCTTGCGCTATGATGGGCCTGGCATCCGAGGAAATGCGGTCTCCCCTTTGCGAGATGGAGGAAGCCAATCGTGCCAAGCTGGTGGAGGCTATGCGCCAGAACGGACTGCTGTAATCCCATATCCATAAAAAGTGAGGAAGTCTGCCTCGGCAGATACATATAAGAATGAAAAAAATTGTTGTTAGCGGATGCGGCGGCCGTCTTGGCTCTGCCATCGTCCAGCGGATTGCCCGGCGGGATGACTGCACGGTCATTGCCGGCGTGGATATCGCCGCCGAGACCGTAAGTGCGCGGTATGACTTTCCCGTGTACCCGTCTGTGGATAGGCTGGCGGAAACCGCGGACGTCATCATCGACTGCTCTCATCACACGGCGGTGATCCCGTTGCTTGCGTATTGTACGGCGAAGCATATTCCCGCCGTTATCGCTACCACCGGCCACACGGAGGAGGAGATCACAGCGATCCGCGAGGCCTCTGCCCGTATCCCCGTTCTGTATTCCCGGAATATGTCTCTCGGCATCAATCTGCTTCTGGACTTGGTACAGCGTGCCGCTGCTATTCTTGGGGAAGAGTACGACGTGGAGATCGTGGAAGCCCACCATAATAAGAAGCTGGATGCTCCCAGCGGAACGGCTTTGATGCTGGCGGATGCCATCCGCGATGTCCGTGAAGAAAGCGAGTACGTGTACGACCGTCACAGCGTTCGCCGTGAGCGCGGAGCGCAGGAGATCGGTATTCACAGCGTCCGCGGCGGCACCATAGTGGGTGAGCACGAGGTGATCTTTGCGGGAACGGATGAGGTGATCCGCATTTCCCACAGTGCCTACTCCCGGGATGTGTTCGCCACCGGTGCGGTCCGTGCCGCCCTCTTCGCGGCGGATGCTGCCCCCGGCATGTATTCCATGAAGGAAATGCTGGCCGCGGAACAGGCGGAATAATAAAAAGAGGCTGTTTACACAGCCTCTTTTTTGTGTCAGCGCATCTTTTTATCGAACGCGGGATTCCAACCGTAGAAGTTTTTCTCGTCCATTTTGTCCTGGGAGATGCGGAGCGCATCGCCGAAGCGTTGGTAGTGGACGATCTCCCGCTCCCGCAGGAAGCGGATGGGATCGCATACGTCGGGATCGTCGATCAGGCGCAGCAGATTGTCGTAGGTGACGCGCGCCTTCTGCTCGGCTGCCAGGTCTTCGTTCAGATCGGCAAATACGTCTCCCTTTACGCCGATATACTTGGCATCGAATGGAACGCCGGCGGCGGCCACGGGATAGATTCCCGTGGTGTGATCCACGAAGTAGGTGTCAAAGCCGGATCGCTTGATTTCCTCCGGCGTCAGATTCCGCGTCAGCTGATACAGAATCGTGGAGATCATCTCCACGTGGGCGAGTTCTTCCGTGCCCACGTCCGTCAGAATACCGGCCACCTCACGGTAGGGCATGCTGAATCGCTGGGACAGATAGCGGGTGGATGCGGCCAATTCGCCGTCCGGTCCGCCAAGCTGGGAGATGATGATCTTCGCCAAGGCAGCGTTGGGATTTTTGATCTTAACCGGGTACTGTAATTTCTTTTCGTATATCCACATGGATTTCGGAACCTCCGTTTTTTTCAGTTAGCGTCTACTTCCCAGGGCCACGGCTCGAGTACCCAGGCCCAACCCCGGGCAGTGTCTGTGCCGTCGGCCGTGATGGGACCGTAGCGCTCTTCGTATTGACGGGTTGCTTCCCGCAGCAGTTTGCGGTATTTATCGAAATAGGAAAGCGCCGCTCTGTCCTCGGGATGAGTGTCCAGATAAAGCACCGCTTCCGTAACGGCAAAGGCGTAGGCCTGAATCTGATTCATGTGGCGTCTTTTCATATCGTTCATCATTATCGGCACCACCTTTCCTGGCAGGGGGTGGGATAAAAGGGTTTATCCAGTTCCTTGAAAATAGTGCCGCGCGCAATGCCGGCCTCCGGCTCGTACAGATCGGCAAAAGCCTGGCAAGGTGAGTACACCATAGCCAGGGAAACGCCGGGATATACGGGGGTGCGGCAGGGGGTGGGTGCGGGGTCTTCTCTCATGGGTGCGCACTGATTTCTGTTTGCATAATTCACAGGACAGCGCCGCTCTTCCCGGCACTGGCAGGCCATAGCGGGCGCAGGGGGATAGGGAGCGGGGGAAGGGGAGGGCATCGTTGTGCGCTCAGCGGCTTCCTCTCTGGCGCTTTCCGCCAGCATCCGATCCAAAAGTTCCCGATTCACCCGCTCCCGCGGTGTGAAATTCTCGTTTTTTACTTTCATACTTGTATCCCCGCCTGGGCGGGATCTCCTTATTTATTCTTGCCCCTGGGGGCAAAATACGTCGGTCGTTTTTCGACCTCAATAAAGTATATGCGACGAAATGCGCGGGGACACAAAAAGCGTTTGCTCCCTTTTTCGGTTGCAAACGCTTTGCTGATGTGATATAATGGAATCAACGAAATTCCGTTTGTTCGGAGGACTGTTTTGAAACACGTAGATATATATACCGACGGCTCTTGCCGATTCAATCCCGGCCCCGGCGGCTGGGGCGCGATCCTTTTGTATAAGGGGCGTGAACTGGCACTGAGCGGTGGCGAGGCATCCACCACCAATAATCGTATGGAGCTTCTTTCCGTCATCTCCGCCCTGGAGCGACTGAAGGAGCCTTGCGAGATCACCCTCACCTCCGATTCCAAATACGTTTTGGACGGGCTGTCCAAGGGATGGGCAAAGTCCTGGCGGAGCAAAGGATGGAAACGGAGCGACGGATCTCCCGCTTTGAATCCCGATTTATGGGGACGGCTTCTCGATTTATGCGAGGAGCATACCATTGAATACGTATGGGTGAAAGGCCACGCCGGGCATCCCTACAACGAGCGGTGTGACAGTATGGCGCAGGCGGAGTCGGCAAAGTATGTGGAGTGAGTTTCTTTACGAGTACGGGACCGTTTTGTATATGGCGGTGCTGGGGTACTTTTGTCTGATATCCCTGATTGCCGCCACGGTAACCGTGGCAGACAAGCTCCGTGCCCCCAATCCCGCAAAACGCCGGGTTCCGGAAAACACGCTTCTGCTACTGTCCGCCTTGGGCGGGTCCGTGGCTATGTTCGTGACGATGCTGATGATCCGTCACAAGACCCGTCACAGCAAATTCATGATTGGAATTCCGATCATAATCCTGTTCCAGGCCGTAGTGCTTCTGTATGTGTCAGGGGTTATCGGCTGACGGAGGGCGCAGGGTGAAGCGGACGGCTTTGTCGGTGACTATCGCGGTGGCGTTTGCCGCTTCGGACTGGAGCGCGGGGGAGGCAAAGTCATAAGAGTCCCCTCGGAAAACCATTCGCTCCGCGTTTTTAGGCCCATCAAAATCCTGTTTGTAAATGGGGCCGTGGACGCCGAATATCACCGCGGCAGAGCCGTCGGCTTGGAGATGCATTTTCTCTTCGGCGGAGGCACCGACGTAGGCAATCCCGTGGCCGTAAGCACTTACGTGTATTCCGAGGATTGGATGAGTGGAGCGCTTCAGTGTGTCTGTGTCAATGTGGAGAGTTGTGTCGAAAAATGAAATACCCGTTTCTCCCCGTGTGTATGTGCGTACGGGGATATTTTTCTTTTCCGCAATCTCCGTCAGGGAGAGAACAATATTTTCTTCTGCCTCGTTTTCCGGCCCAGGAAGGATCAGCATCCGCACGTAAGCCGTGTCGCTGAGCCGGTCAAAGGATTGCACGTGCCGCTTGTGCAGATGGGTGAGCAGCAGAGCGTGCAACTCGGTGGATCCCACATCCCTGGCAAAACAGTAGGCGTAGTTGATGGCGGAATAGGATCCGTTTGAAATATCGCACAGCAGCGTCTTTCCGTTTTCTGATATAAGAATGGCTTCGTTTGTTCCTTTCAGCGTGGACGTGACGGTCACACGACCCTCGTGCAGTTTCTGCTCTGCCGCGATCAGAGTGCCGGCCAGAGCGTGCAGGGAAAGGACAGCGCATAAAGCAAGGGCGATCTGCTTCCGTCGGTGCATTACGGGAGTGAGCAGGAACAGGGCGGCAACGGCCAAAGCGAAATACGGCGCCCAGCCTTGGTGCAGGGATACGGTTGTGTGAGGAATCTGCGCAATCCATTCCGCCAGATCGGTTGTAATGCGGCTTGCCGCGTTGAGCGCAAACGCCAATGCTGTGGAAAGAATGGGAACGTAGCGGAAGATCAGCAAGAGTGGCGTCAGGGAGAGGATCAGTGCGATCAAAGGGGAAAACAGCACCGTGGTGATTGGTGCAAGTAGAGATACCTCACCGAAATAACGGCACAGAAAGGGAAGCAGTGTCCATTGGATACAAACGGCTAAAAGAACCGGAGCAAGCATCTTCACACAGATCCTCCGGCCGCGGCCCGGTTTGGTTTCCGTTTTCCATATGCGCATAGCGTGCATAAAACAGGCGATGGCCAAAACGGCCGTGGCAGATAATTGGAGGGCGGCAGAGTAGAATTGCGACGGGTTAAAGAGACAGATGAGAAACACTGCCACGCCCAAGGCGGTGGGCATATCGCTTGTCCGATCGAACGCGATGGCCGCATAGGCTATGAGCATCATAATACCTGCCCGCAATACGGAGGGGGATAAAGAGCACAGCAGCATATACATAACGGCCAAAAGCGACAGCGGGATCAGGCGGAGCTTTTTGTTCGGGATAAAATACCCCAGCAGCTTCTCTGCGGCACCGAGTAAAACGGAAAAATGAAATCCGCTGATGGCCAGAAGGTGGGAGATGCCCAATCGCTGAAAATCGCGGGAGAGGGAGTCGGGAAGCTGGGTGCGGTCCCCCAGGAATAATGCCGCGGGCAGCGCGGCACTCTCGCGCCCCAATTCCAGCCGCAAAGCGGCAGATAAATATTCACGCCATTCCGCAAACAAACTCTGTATCGGCGTGGTGCCTGTTTGGAGAATGTCTATGTTATCCGTTTCGGCGCATAGCGCAATTCCCAAAGAAGAATAGTATCGGCGAAGCGGGAAGGTGCCGTCGGTTTCCGCCGGCTCGGTGAGGAACACGTCGCATCGGATCCGATCTCCCACGGACAACTCAGTGTCGGCACATTCCAGAAGAATTTTCATCCGCGCAGCGGAGCCGTCGATTTCCGTCACCTGTGCTTTGTATCCGGCGGAGTAAGGACTGGTATACATCCTTTCCGTTACGGTTGCGATGACGGTGTGGTTGGTTTCGGCGTAGTTTGCGATATTCCTGCGCAGATATCCGTCGGCATACAAGGAAACAAGAATCGTGCCGGCCAGAGCGGCAGCCGACACGATACGAATAACTGTAAGGATTTTGGCGGGAAGTCGCTTTAGCCATGGAAGGATACATATGGGGAAGAGCAGTGCGGAACCGATCAGCATCGCAATCCTCGACGTGAATGAGAGGGATGCGGCACAAAAACCGGCATAAATTGCCGCCAGAGTGAATAAAGCGGCTTTTCTGTGTAATAATGTATCCATAAGCGGCTCCGGGTTCGGTGATTTCTACATTTATATATTATATAGATGTACGCGAAATATGTCAAGTAATTGTCCGGGTAAAAAATATTGAGAAAAATCGAAAAATGGAGTTGACAAAATGGAGAGGAGGTGGTATACTCATAAAGCGCTCGAAAAGAGTGTGACCTCGCAAGCGAGTCGATACGGAAAAAACTCGAAAAAAGTTTCAAAAAGGTATTGACAAAGGGAGGACGAGGTGATATAATATACAAGCTGTCCGCGAGACAGCGAAGCTCCTTGAAAATTGAACAACAAGACAACGCTATTTCCTTTAACAAGGAAGTAGACAAGACTCCAAA
>JBGVKV010000040.1:0-4847 GCA_045123975.1 Eubacteriales bacterium
CCGATGGTACCCATCATGTCGGGGGTAGCGATAACAACGTCGAACTCGAACCAGTTCTCCTTGGTGATCTTCTCAACGAGATCAGCCTCACCTACATAATCAGCACCAGCCTCTGCAGCTTCCTTTGCGCGGTCGCCCTTAGCGAATACCAGGGTGCGAACGGTCTTACCGGTACCGTTGGGGAGAACTACTGCGCCACGAACCTGCTGGTCAGCGTGACGGGAGTCAACGCCCAGACGTACGTGGAGCTCGATGGTCTCATCGAACTTAGCCTTGGAAGTCTGGCAAACCAGATTCAGTGCCTCAAGGGGCTCGTAAAGCTTTGCCTTCTCAAGCAGCTTTACGCTGTCATTATATTTCTTTCCCTTTTTCATCTCTGCGTCCTCCTTATTCTTCCACCGTGATACCCATGGAACGGGCGGTACCCTTAACCATGCTCATAGCTGCTTCCAGAGATGCTGCGTTAAGATCGGGCATCTTGGTCTCAGCGATCTGCTTAACCTGGTCCAAAGTCAGCTTAGCAACCTTGGTCTTGTTGGGGGTAGCAGAAGCGGTCTCAATGCCGCAAGCCTTCTTGATCAGAACGGCTGCCGGCGGGGTCTTAGTGATAAACGTGAAAGAACGGTCTGCGTATACAGTGATAACTACGGGAATGATCAAACCGATGTCATTCTTGGTGCGCTCGTTGAATTCCTTAGTGAAGTTGGGAATTGCGATACCGTACTGGCTGAGCGCAGGACCAACCGGCGGTGCGGGAGTAGCTTTGCCCGCCTGCAGCTGGAGTTTTACGTAACCAACGATTTTCTTTGCCATAAAAGAAATCCTCCATATGTGGTTTATGACGGAAGAATTAAGTAAAATTTTCTTCCTCCCACGATCCGGCAATTCGGTGTTACCCGGGATGCCGGCTCCCGATTATTTTACCGGAGATCAGGCCTTGTCCGCACGGCGGATGTGCTTGATGTCCAGATTGATCGGCATATCACGGCCGACAGTAGACACGATGACGGTGACCTCGGACCCATCCGGGGAGATCTCGCTGAGTCTTCCGCTGTATCCGGTGAAGATACCCTCCACGATGTTCACCATATCGCCCACGGCGATGGCGGATACCGTAGATACGGTAACGTCTTCCTTGATGATAGCGGCTGCTTCCTCATCGGTCAGGGGAACGGGTCTCGATCCCGGGCCGACAAAGCCCGTTACGCCGCGGATATTGCGGACAACGTGCCAGCTTTCGTCTGTCATGACCATCTTTACGAGCACATAAGACGGAAAGATCTTGCTTTCGATCTCGCGCTCTACGCCACCGTCCGATTCCACAATGGTCTCGACCGGAACGCGTACGTCGAAAATCAAATGGCCGAGGCCTCTGTTCTCAACGATTTTTTCAAGGTTCATTTTAACCTTGTTTTCGTAGCCGGAGTAGGTATGCGCAACATACCATCTCGGGCCCGCATTCATCTCATTGATATCGCTCACGTTTCGTCACTCCTCAGAAAATAATGCTGAGGGCGGCGATAGCTCTGTTGAAGACAAAATCAAGCAAAGCGATAACAGCGCCCAGGGCAACCATGCCGCTCAGTGCAATGATCGTATTCTTGATAAGGGTCTTTTTGGGAGTCCAAGAGATCTTTTTCAACTCGGCCTTGGTTGTCCGGAACCAAGCGATTACGCGAGAGGGCTTCTTATCCTTTTTGGATTTGGTTTCCTTCTTTACCGCCTTGGTTTCCTTCTCAGAAACTTCCGCAGTTTCGGGAACCTTCTTTTCGTTCTCAGCCATGGCTGTTCTCCTTCACCTAATTATTTGGATTCCTTGTGGAGAGTATGCTTGTGGCAGAAGCGGCAATACTTGTTCAGTTCAAGACGATCCGGATCGTTCTTCTTGTTCTTCTTGGTATTGTAGTTGCGCTGCTTGCACTCGGTGCAAGCGAGAGTGATCTTAACTCTCATTTTGTCGGCACCTCCTGATAGTATTTATTTGGCTTTACGCCGTGTACCTCCCTCATTTGCAGACGTATTTTTTCGCACGAAAAAAGAACCTCTGCGCGAGGTACACCTATTATAGCACTCCCGGGGTGGAATGTCAAGAAGTTTTTTCACCATTTACGCTTTATTTTCAGGCTTTTTTCAAAAAAAATCGCCGGCAGACGCTCCGGAAAAGCATCTGCCGGTTCTTATGGATTCACGGAATCATTCGGGCATGGAAAATTCCACAACGGAACGGAAAAGCTCCGTATGGTAGGCATGGGCACGTTCCGTCTTTTTCTGTCCCTTGAAGGCGGACATCACGGACACGCGGCGGATACAGAGGACGGAATCCTCGGGGAACACGTGGGTTGCCGTGAAAAACTCCGAGAACGCCGTATCCCGGAAGCGAACGCCGTATTCATCGATGGCTTCCCCGGGCACGTATCCCAACACTTCCTCCAGCGGCATCAGAGCCTCCGCACCACGCAGCTGGGCATAGAAGGACGGATCCAGTATACAGATCACGGACTCACCGGCCAGCACCTCCAAACTGAAGCGCTCGTAAGCATCGTTATTGCCGGCGTAATCGATAATCAGATCCACGTCGTCCTTCTTGGCGGCGTCCAGTTTTTCTTTGATCTGGGCATCCGTCAGGTAATTGATGGCGTTGAGCATTACGCCCCGTTCCCCGTCCCCATTGTAATCCTCCATCACCTGGCGGAAGGAGTTCTGCACTTCCCTGGCCTCGTTGGGCGTCAAATACCCGGGGCCTGCGTACATCACATACACGTCCGGTGTTTCCCTTGTGCACATCTGCACGGTACAGATCATAACGATCAGCAGGGCCACGCCCACGATGATAGTGGTCCACTTATGGTGGTACCAATAATTCTCAAAGAAGCCTACCGGCTCCACTTCGATCTCCGGACGGGTTTCTTTATCCAGGCCCAGGCCCCGCATAATGCGGGCAGAAGCGGAGGAAAGTTCCTCCTCGGCGGGTGCATTTACTCTTTTCTCTTCCATAAGGATACGCTCCTTGTACAATACTGCATCTATTGTAGCATTTTCGAGGGAGAATATCAAGCGGGATTTTATGAATAACGCAAAAAGGAGATGCCGGCGGCATCTCCTTCTATTGATTACGCTTTGCCGAAGCGGACACGACGGTACGCCTCCAAAATAATCTGGCGGGCACGGGCAGCCTGTTCCTTGGTAGCAGGCTCCACTCCCTCCAGGGGATAGGGGATGCCCAGTTCTTTATACTTCACTTTACCCATCACGTGGTACGGAAGCACGTCCAACGCCTTCACATTATCGAGAGTGCCGATGAACTGCCCTAATCGGGTCAGCGCATCCGGATCGTCGGTGATCCCGGGAACCGTCACGTGGCGGATCCACACGGGAATCTGCTTCTCTTCCAGGTAAGCGGCAAAGGCAAGAATTCCCTCATTATCCATTCCGGTCAAATCCCGATGGGTCGCGGGGTCCGTATGCTTGATATCCAGCATGACCAGATCGGTCAACCCCATCAAGGCATCCAGTTTCCGGTTATATTCCGAATCGCCGGGACGGTACGTAGCGCCCGATGTGTCCAGGCAGGTATGAATTCCCTTTTCCTTCGCCAGGCGGAACAGTTCCAGAAGGAAATCCACCTGAGCCAGCGGCTCGCCGCCGCTGACGGTGATGCCGCCGTTTTTGTAAAACGCCCGGTTGTGCTCATACTCCTCAATGAGGGACTCCGCACTGCGGCGCTCGCCCACGTGCATTTCCCACGTGTCGGGATTATGGCAGTACTTGCAGCGCATGGGACAGCCCTGAAGGAAGATCACAAAACGAACGCCGGGGCCGTCCACCGTGCCGAAGCTCTCCGTGGAGTGAAGATAGGCCTCCATCCGATCAGATCTGCTCGTGGAAGGTACGGGAGATAACCTCGTCCTGCTGTTCCTTGGTCAGCTTCACAAAGTTAACGGCATAACCGCTGACGCGGATGGTCAGCTGGGGATAATTTTCGGGATGCTTCTGTGCGTCCAGCAAGGTTTCCTTGGTGAACACGTTTACGTTCAGGTGGTGGCCGCCCTTCTTGACGTAGCCGTCCAGCAGCGCTACCAGATTGTCAACCTGATTCTCATTAACAGCCATTGTAAATTCCTCCTATGGAATGGGATTATTCTTCGTCGTTGTCCATGCCCTCAAACAGGGTAGGCGCATTGCAGGCACCGAGGCCGCAATCCATATCCACGTCGATGTCGCCAACGAACACCTGGGTGTCCTTGCCCAGCGCACCGGGAATGATGGAGAAGGTGTTGGAAATACCGTCCTGTGCATCGATGAAGGGCAGCTTGGCAACGGATGCCATGGAAGCTACCGCACCGTGGGTATCACGGCGATGCATGGGGTTAGCACCGGGAGCAAATGCCTCACCGCGCTTACGACCATCGGGGGTAGAACCGGTATTCTTACCGTATACTACGTTGGACGTGATGGTCAGAATAGAGGTGGTGGGGATGGAGTCACGGTACGTGTGATTCTTACGGACGTGCTCCATGAAGCGGTGCACGATATCGTATGCGATGTCGTCCACGCGGTCGTCGTCGTTGCCGTACTTGGGGAAATCGCCATCTACTTCGTAGTCCACAGCCAGGCCGTTCTCGTCACGGATCACCTTAACCTTGGCGAACTTGATAGCGGACAGAGAATCCGCTACAACGGACAAACCGGCGATACCGGTGGCGAACCAGCGGGTTACCTTCTTGTCGTGCAGAGCCATCTGCAGCTTCTCGTAGCAGTACTTGTCATGCATATAGTGGATGACATTCAAGGTGTTGACATAGACCTTGCACAGCCACTCCATCATGGCATCAAAGCGTTCCATGACC
>JBGVKV010000041.1:0-23798 GCA_045123975.1 Eubacteriales bacterium
CCACTTCTTGGTACAATACAATAAGAGTACTGTTGTCCGGGAGGATATATAATGGAAAGAGTGTCAAAGGAAAACTATTATCTGGATATTGCGCAGACCGTAGCGGAAAGAAGCACCTGCCTTCGCCGCTGTTACGGCGCGATCATTGTGAAGGACGACACCATCGTGTCCACCGGCTATAACGGCGCACCCCGCGGCAGAAAGAACTGCAGCGATCTGGGATACTGTATGCGGGAAAAATTGCAGATTCCCCGTGGTGAGCGGTACGAGATGTGCCGGTCTCTCCATTCCGAGGCCAACGCCATCATCGCCGCGGCAAGAGATCGGATGCTGGGCTCTACTTTGTATATGTGCTGTATCGATCCCCTCACCCATGAAGTGGTGGGAGGCACCTGCTCCTGCGCTATGTGTAAGCGTATGATTATCAATGCGGGCATTGAGACTGTGGTGGTTCGGGAAGATAAAGAGAATTACACCGTCTATCCCGTACAGAACTGGATCGACAACGACGACAGCCTGACAGGCGAGTTCGGATATTGAGGATGCCTTTCATGCGTAAGATAGCCTTGCTTCTCACCGTGCTCCTTTGCCTTGGCACACAGGTCGCCTGCGGGGAATCTCTCCCTTCCTTTAAGAGCAAAAACGGAAAGTACACCGTAGGCAAGAACGTGTACGTGTCCTCCCCCCTTATGTACGAGCCCACCAGCGTGGGCGAAGCCTACGCCTACTACAAACGGAGCGATCTGACCCTGTACCGGATCGGTGAGTACGATCCCGCTCTGTGGCTGACGGAGGAATACGTCAGCGGACTGACCACCGTGTTTCATGCCGAGTCCATTACTTTGCCCACCTTGGGCGAGCTGGGTGCGGAGAAGATCATCGTGTGCCAATCCGAGTCGATCGTGGTGGGCCTGTTTGAGATCGAAGACCGGGATCTGATCCGTGCCCTGACGGATCTGTATGAGAACGGGGAGCGGGTAGTACTGCCCGTGACCTACCCGGATACGGAATACGAATTGAAGTATTACTCCGACAGCTGGCCGCAGATCTATATGAACGTTACCTGTGAGAAATACGGGGACGAGTTGTATCTGTACGATGCGGAGTCCCGCCGCGGCATCGCCCTGGGCGATCTGCTGGACGGATATTTTGAGTGAGGATAGGACCGTGACGGAGTATCGTATCCTGCCCTGGCAGGATTCTTTAGGTGAGTCTGCCGCCCGCCTGGAGGGGGAGTGCTTCGGTGAGAATATCACCGCCGAGGCATTTTGCCGCTTTGCGGATGCGCCGGCAAATCACTACTTTTGCGCCTTGGGCGAAGACGGCAGTCTTCTCGGCTACGGCGGAATTTCTCTGGTGGCCGACGAGGCGGAAATCATTACTGTGGCGGTATCGCCCCTCTGCCGTCGGCAGGGCATTGCCCGTGCTTTGATGGAGCATATGCTCCGCCTGGCGGCGGACGCCCATGCGTCCGTATATCTGGAGGTGCGTGCCTCCAATACGCCTGCCCGGGAGTTGTACCTTTCCCTCGGATTTGCCGAAACGGGCGTGCGTAAAAATTACTATACCTCGCCGCGGGAGGACGCGATTCTGATGATGCGATCCCACGGCACGGAGGAGAATTTGTCATGCTGATTCTTGCTATTGAAAGTTCCTGCGACGAAACGGCGGCCGCCGTTCTGGAAATGGGAGACGGCATTCGCCGTATCCTGTCCTCGGTGGTGGCGTCTCAGGTGGATACCCACGCCCTGTACGGCGGCGTGGTGCCGGAGATCGCCAGCCGTGCCCATATTGAAGCTGTATCCGGCGTGGTAAGCCGCTCCCTTGCGGAGGCCGGGCTCACCATGCAGGAGATTGACGCCGTGGGCGTTACCTACGCGCCCGGTCTGATCGGATCTCTTTTGGTGGGCGTTAGCTTTGCCAAGGCATTGGCCTTCGCTCACGGTAAGCCCCTGGTTCCCGTGAACCATATCAAGGGGCACGCGGCGGCGGCTTATCTGACGGACGAAACTCTGGAGGCTCCCTTCTGTGCTTTGATCGTATCCGGCGGCCACACGTCTTTGTACGACGTGACGTGTCCTACCTCCTTTATGGAGATCGGCGGTACCCGGGACGATGCGGCCGGCGAGGCCTTTGATAAGGTGGGCCGTGTAATGGGCCTTCCGTATCCCGGCGGTGCGGCCATGGACCGACTGGCTGCCAGCGGCTTCGCAAACGGCCGGGGAGAGATGTTCCGCTTCCCATCCCCTGCGGTGAACGATGCTTCCTATGACTATTCCTTCAGCGGACTGAAGACCGCTGTAATTAATCAGATCCATACCATCCGCCAGCGGCTGAATCTGGGAGACGACGGTGAATTGCCCGAGGATATCCGTGAGGGCATTGCCGCCTCCTTCACCCGGGCGGTGGTGGACGGCGTGACGTGCAAATTGCGCCGCGCCATAGAAGAGAAGAAGATCCGCCGTCTGGTTCTGGCCGGCGGTGTGGCTGCCAATTCCCATCTCCGGCGTGGGGTGGAAGAGGTGGCGAGAGAGATGGGTGTGATCCTGACGATCCCCCCTCTGTCTCTCTGCGGTGACAACGCCGCTATGATCGGAGCCCAGGCCTATTTTGAGGTTTTGGCGGGCAATTTTGCCGATGAAACCCTCAATGCATATGCTTCCGACGAGGAAGCGGCATTCGTTTAATTATTGTATAAATTTACATTCGCCTAAAACGGGCGAACACTATGACGGATGCCAAATATCCACAACGTTTTCAACAAGTTGTGGAAAACTCGGTGTAAATCTTGGGAAACAGCCCCTTTTTCATAGGATCGGCTGTGGAAAACCCCTGTGAAAACCCACGGAGTTTGTTGGAAAGTCAAAAAATACAAGGAAAATTGCGGTTTTAACGTTATGCGAATGACAAAAATTAAAATCACTCCCCAATACGGCACCCGCGTGGCGGTAGTGCCCGTGCCGGCGGACGGATCCTTGTGGAAAAATGCCACACGGGATCAGCTGGCTCTTCTTCTCGTGCTTATGGCAGAGGGAGAATGTACGCCGCAGATGCTCTGTGAGAAGAGCGGCGTTTCGGAGAAGAACCTGGAGAGCGCTTTGAAATATTGGATGGATGCGGATATTCTTTCCGTAGAGGGAATTGCTGCCGGAAAGGGCGAGACGTACCGTGCGACGGTGACGAGGCGTCCGGACCGCGCGGCGGAATTGCCTCACTACAACACGGACGAGGCCGCCAAGTATCTGGAGAGCCATCCGGCAGCATCCAATCTGATTGACTGCTGCCAGCAGGAGCTGGGGAAGATTTTCAACACCTCCGAGGCGGAGATCGTTATCGGTCTTCTCGATTATCTTTCTTTGGATCCGGAATACATATTGCTTTTGTTTGCCCACTGTGCCAAGCGGGGGATGAAATCCCTTCGCTATATTGAAAAGATGGCCATCACTCTGCACGATGCAGGCATCGTGACCTACGATCAGCTGGATCTGCATCTGAAAAAGGCTGACCGTGTCAGCCGTGTGGAATACGCTCTGCGGGATCTGTTCGGCATCGGCAAGCGGGCGCTGATCAAGCGGGAGCGGGATGCCTTCTTCCGTTGGGTGGCCGAGTGGGAGATGCCCCTGGACGTGATCACCCGCGCTTATGAGATCACGGTGGGCTCCACCAAGGAACCCTCGGTTCCTTACACCAACGCCATTCTTGAGAAATGGCACGCCAAGGGCTTGACTACCCTGGAGGCCGTGGAGGAAGAGGAGGCCCAGCGCAATCCTGCCTCCGGTAAGGGCGGCATGGGTAATTTTGATACGGACGATTTCTTTGAGGCGGCGCTCCGGCGCTCCTACGATACGCCGAAGGAGGAAGTGGGTAATGGCATTCAGTCCTGAAAATATTGCACGGGTCAGAGAGTCTTTTCTGGATCGGCGCCATCTTGCCGCTGAGGAGAGCGAAAATAAAAAATACCGGCTCTACCGCGATATCCCCGATCTGGCGGAGTTGGATCGGCAGATCGCCTCGGCAGCCTCCCGCGTGATGGCGGCGGCGCTCCGCGGCGGTGACGTTGCCGGTGCGGTGGAAAAAATGCGGGAAGAAAACAGGGCTTTGCGGCAGAAGCGTGCCGAATTGCTTGTGAAAAACGGCTATCCCGCCGATTATACCGATATCCGCTACCGCTGTGAAGCCTGTGGAGACACGGGCTTTGTGGGCACGAAGATGTGCAGATGTATGCGGGAGGAATTGGTGATGGCCGGATACGAATCCTCCGGCATCGGCCGCCTGATGCAGACACAGAGCTTTGAAAGCTTCACTCTCGACTATTATCCCACGGCCGACCGGCAGGGGATGGAGGCCAATCTCCGCACTCTGCGGGAATTTGCCGCTCATTTTGATACGCGTCGCGGGGAGAACTATCTCCTGATCGGCACAACGGGTTTGGGAAAGACCCATCTGTCCACCTCCGTTGCCCGCACGGTCATCGACGGCGGATTTGATGTGGTGTATGATACGGCACAGGGCGTATTCTCCGCCTTTGAGGCAGCCCAGTTTGGCCGGGATGCAGATGCGGGCGAGGATAAATACCTGCGGTGCGAATTGCTCATCATGGACGATCTGGGAACGGAGCTGACCAACAATTTCACCGTGTCCTGTCTGTACAACATCATCAATACCCGACTGAACAACAATCTGTCCACAATCATCAATACGAATCTGACCCACAGCGAATTGCGTGCCCGCTATGCGGACCGCATCACCAGCCGGCTCTTCGGCGAATTCCGTCCTCTTATGTTTACCGGCAACGACGTCCGCCGGGAAAAACTGAAGCGGGGCTGATACGGCAAAAAAATCGGGGGAATGCCCGAAGGCATTCCCCCAACGTGTTTTTGTGTGGGTAGTTATCTGCAGCCGCAGGAGTTGACGGCGCTGCCGCAGCCACAACTGCCGTAGCCGGCGCCATTGCCGCATACGAGGGTCAAAACAAGCAGAGTGAGCAGGATCAGCCACAGAGTCTCATTCTCAAAAATATTGCAAATGCATCCCATATTCCAGTTTCCTTTTCGTTTCTAGTATTCGGGACTTTCACCCGTGGGGCCGGCTCTCGCCGTCCCTGATACTATACTATGAACGTGGGAAAACTTTGCTACCGATTTGCGACAAATTATTCCAGATCGATGTGGGTGCAGTGCAGGAAGGCGTTGGCACTGACGATGCTGTCGGTGGGGATTTCGGCATAGGCGCCGCAATCCTCGCACGTGATTTTTACGCAGTCGTCCAGAATATCCACGGCGTAGTGGCCGTGGCCCTCGGGACACTTACAGCGAATCTCTCCTTCGGCGCTCAATTCGTGGATCACGTACATGATGATGTCCATGATCTGGGGATCGCTGAACATACGGGAGCGATCCTGCCGGCTTTCCGCCAGGGAGGAGAACTGTTCCTCCTTTAGAATTTCCTGCAGTTCCCGATCCGCGTCGGCGAAGGCTTCCGCTACCTTGTCACTGTGTCCCACGAAGGCGATGTTCATGCCCGAGTAGGGGCAGGGGAACGCCATCAGATCCGTCTCAAAAAAGAGCTGAGAGGACAGAGTGAAGGTGTGGGGCTTGGGGCAAAGGAAGCAGGGAACGCTCAAACGGACCTTTTTATCCTTGGTATACACAACGGAAAGATCGCTCTCTCCGCAGGGACACTTCATGCGGATCATATCAGCGGACAAGGAGAACACGCCCACCATGCTGGTCACTGCCGCGCCGCAGTGAGGACAGCGGTAGGCAAGGGTGGTTTGTTTTTGATTCAGAATCATATTTACCCGATCCTATTCATAGAATATATGTATTATTATAACACCTGATATTATTTTATGTCAATCTTTTGAAAAGGGAATATCTTCCCCGATGCAATGAATCAGCCAAATTGCCACGTTTCAAGCGGAAACGGGGTACTGTTGAAGAATTCGGCAGAAGATGACGGAAAGGAGAAGCCATGCGTTTGCGAATCGGCAAGGATCTGCGCACCGTGGAGGTGGATGCGGACGTATTGGGCCATTTTGCCCGGCAAAAAACCGGTGTTCCTACGGGATTCCGCCCCAGCTTCGGCGACGGCAGTGCCGGCGGCGATGCCGAGGACGTGGTGCGGGACGTACCCGTATCCGTTGTGCGGGAAGCGGACGGCTTTTCCTTTGTTTTCAGCGGGAATATTGACGCGGTGTCCTACGACGGTACCACGCTGTGCTGTGAGACCCGCAAGCTCGTGCGGCGAAATCCCGCCAATATCCGTCCGGGAGAGGACCCGTCCTTTCTTGCCCGGGTGATGATCAGCGCCCATATGCTGGCGGAGAGCATGCAGCGGGAGAGCCTTGCCGTCCGTATAGCCTTCGTGCGGGAATCCGACGGGGCCGTGCAGTGCTGGGAGGGTATGTTTGCCCGGGCGGTGCTGGCCCGGTATATGGACGCGCTCTTTGAGCGTGCTGTACCTTTTCTGTTGATGGAAGCCCGCCGACTGGGCGAGGGCAGGGCACAGATGAAATCGCTCCGTTTCCCCTATCCTGCTGTTCGCGAGGGACAGAGGGATCTGATGGAGGAGACCTTCCGATGCGCCCGGACAGGCCGCCGGCTTCTGGCCAGCGCTCCTACGGGCATCGGTAAAACCATGTCCGGCGTGTATCCGTCCCTGCGGGCACTTGGTGCCGGATACGCAGACCGTATTTTCTATTTCACCGCCAAAACGGTCACGGGGAACGTGGCTCTGGATGCGGTGAAAACCCTCAGTCAGCAGTGCCCCACCTTGCGATGCTGCCGCATCGCGGCGAAGGAGCGGCTGTGCCCCCGCCGCAAAAACGGCGAGAGTGAGCGGGGTATGTGCCGCCGCTGTCCGCTGCTTGCTCCTGTGGGAAAGCAGTCCTACGAGGAGCGGCGGGATCGGGCTCTGCTTGCGGTATTGGAAAGCGGCAGTGTGTACGACAGTCCGCTTATGGTACGGATCGCCGAGCAATTCGGCATCTGCCCCTATGAGTTGTCTCTCGACGTCAGTGAATACTGCGATATGATCGTGTGCGACTATCTGTATCTTCTCGATCCCCACGTGCGATTCCAACGGTATTTCGTACAGGATCGGGAGGAGAAATACATCTTCCTCTTCGATGAGGCTCACAATCTGCCCGACCGTGCAAGAGAAACCTACTCCGCTGCTCTTACCCGGGGAGAATTTCTTCGCTTTGCGGAGGCGGCCCGTGCCGCTTTGCCCGACGATCGCCCCCTTTCGGATGCCTGCGACTGCATGAGCGCCGCTTTGGACGGCATCGAGGCCATCTGTGCCGCCGAGGCGGAAGAATCCCCCGACGGAGAGCGGGCGGGATGTGTGCTTCTTGCCGAAACGCCGCTGTTCCTTGTGGATGCGGTGGGCCGCCTGCGGGCGGTGTGCGACGAATATCTGCGGCGGGATTACGAAAATGCCGCTCCCCTCTTCGAGGATATGCGCACGGATTTGCGGCAATTTGGAGAGTGTGCGGCCCTGGCGGATGAAGCCTTCTCCTTTTACGCTGAATCGGTGGGTGGAGAGTGCAGTGCGCGGCTGATGTGCCTGGATCCGTCCCATCTGCTCGATGAGGTGATGAAGAAGGCGGTGAGCACCTCTTTGTTCTCTGCTACCTTGTCCCCCATGGATTATTACGCCGACGTGTGCGGATGCAAAAACGCCGTGAAGCTGGAGTTGCCCTCCCCCTACGAGAGGGACAATCTGTGCCTGGTCACGGTGGATTCCGTCAGCACCCGGCTGAGCAGCCGAAAGGATACCTCCGCCGACGTGGCGGAATTGATCGCCGCCGTGACGGAAAGCCGGGCAGGAAATTACATCGTCTATTTCCCGTCCTATAAATACATGAATGCGGTGTGCCGCCAGTATCTGCGGCTGTCTCCGGGCAGCAAGGTGATCATGCAGAAGCAGGGCATGAGTATCGGCGAGCGGGATCGGTTCCTTCGTGCCTTTGCCGCCTCCGCCGCCCGGGGAGAGAGCCTGACGGCTTTCTGTGTGCTGGGCGGTATCTTCTCCGAGGGCATTGATCTGCGAGGGGAGAGCCTGATCGGTTCCATCATCGTGGGAATCGGTTTGCCGGGCTTGTCCAGCCAGCTGAATATCCTCGCGGAATACTACGACAAGACGAGAGAAAGCGGGCGGGACTACGCCTATCTGTACCCGGCTATGAATAAGATCCTGCAGGCAGCGGGTCGAGTGATCCGCAGTGAGGAGGATCGGGGCGTGGTGGTGCTGATTGACGATCGGTATGCGGACCCGGGCATACGAAAGCTGTTTCCGTCCCACTGGAGCCGGATGCAGTACACGGGGGATGCCTATTCCCTCAGCCGGATTCTGGAAAAATTCTGGGATGAATAAAAGCGCTTCTGCTTTGTGTGGGGGCGTTTTTTCTTGTTTTGGGGCGGAAAGTGCCACAAATTTGTGAAGAATCCCCCACTGCGACGGGCGGATTTTGTTGCACAGTGCCGAAATTCAGAAAAATGCGAAAATGCTGTTTTCATCGGTGTTTTTTTGTGATATAATACACAAGTTAATTATTAAGGAAAGATCGGGATATTATTTTGGTAAGAGAAGATTTGCGCAACATAGCGATCATCGCCCACGTTGACCACGGTAAGACTACCCTGGTGGACGGTATGCTGAAGCAGGGCGGTGCATACCATGAAAATCAGGCCGTGGTGGAGCGTGTTATGGACTCGGGTGCCATCGAGAAGGAACGCGGCATCACGATCCTCGCAAAGAATACCGCGGTACAGTACAACGGTGTGAAGATCAACATCGTAGACACCCCCGGACACGCGGACTTCGGCGGCGAAGTAGAGCGTATTCTGAAGATGGTCAACGGCGTTATTCTGCTGGTTGACGCGGCAGAAGGTCCTATGCCCCAGACCCGCTTCGTTTTGCAGCGGGCCATGGAATTGAATCACCGCATCATCGTGGTGGTCAATAAGGTGGACAGACCCGACGCCCGTATCAATGAGGTTATTGATGAAACCCTGGAGCTTCTGATGGATCTGAACGCCACCGACGAGCAGCTGGATTCTCCTATGCTGTTCTGCTGCGGCCGCTCCGGCACCGCTTCGCTGACGCCGGATGAGCCGGGCGAGGATCTCCGTCCTCTGTTCGATACGATCCTGGAGTATATCCCCAGCCCCGAGGGCGAGGTGGACGAGCCTCTGCAGCTCTTGGTTTCCTCCATCGACTACAACGATTACGTGGGCCGTATCGGCATCGGCCGTATTGAGCGCGGCTCCATGCGTGTCAATCAGGAAGTGACCATCTGCAACTATCACAACCCCGGCCAGACCCGCCGTGCCCGCATTGCGGCGCTGTACCAGATCAGCGGTCTGGATCGGGTGGCTGTGGAAACAGCCAAGATGGGCGATATCGTTTGCTTCTCCGGTGCTGCGGATATCGGCATCGGCGATACCCTGTGTGCCACCGACCGTCCCGAGCCTCTGGAGTTTGTAAAAGTGTCCGAGCCTACGATGGAAATGACCTTTGCCGTCAACGACAGCCCCTTTGCCGGTAAGGAAGGTAAGTTCGTTACCTCCCGCCAGATCCGTGACCGTCTGTTCAAGGAGACCCTGAAGGACGTATCCCTGCGGGTAAACGACGGCGAGACCACCGATTCCTTCAAGGTGGCAGGCCGCGGTGAGATGCATCTGTCCATTCTCATTGAGAATATGCGCCGTGAGAATTACGAGCTTTGCTGCTCCATGCCTCACGTGCTCTATAAGGAGATCGACGGCAAGCTCTGCGAGCCTATGGAGAAGGTATCCATCGACGTGCCCGACGAAGCAGTGGGCAGCGTTATGCAGAAGCTGGGCGCCCGTAAGGGTGAATTGATTGAGATGGCCAAGGTAGGATCCCGTACCCGCATCGAGTACTCCATTCCTTCCCGCTGTCTGTTCGGCTACCGCAGTGAGTTTATGACCGATACCAAGGGTGAGGGCGTAATCAATACTCTGTTCGACGGCTATCAGCCCTATAAGGGCGACGTGACCACCCGTTTCACGGGATCCCTGATCGCCTCCGAGGACGGTGAGGCCACCTCCTACGGTCTGTTTAACGCACAGGACCGCGGCGCTATGTTCATCGGCGTTCAGACCCCCGTATATGAGGGAATGATCGTGGGCGAGTGCCCCAAGCAGGAGGATATTGCCCTTAACGTCTGCAAGAAGAAGCACCTGACCTCCATCCGCTCCAAGGGTGCGGACGAGGCACTGATCCTCACGCCTCCCAAGGTAATGTCCCTGGAGCAGGCCATCGAGTATATCGGTGAGGATGAACTGATCGAGGTTACTCCCAAATCCATCCGTCTGCGCAAGAAGATCCTCAATACGGAATTGCGCCTGAAAGCGGAAGCCAAGCTGAAAAAGTCCTGAGAAGTATCTTTGTCGGCGTCAAAAAAGACGCCGACGGTACTCTCCCGTTTGGACTGCGCAGCATACGGCGGGGTGGGATCCGCTCCCCAAAACCGCCTGTACCTGCCGTAATGCAGGATTTTTTGCAAAAAACTATTGATTTTCCGTGCGAAATTTGCTATACTGTACCTAGGTATTGGAATTTCGCCGCTGAGCGGGCGGAATTTATTGAATTTTATCATAAATATTTGTGCACAGGAGCATATTATATGATTTCTCGTGATGTTACAATAACGAATAACGTTGGTCTGCATGCAAGACCGGCTACGTTCTTTATTCAGAAGGCGAATTCCTATCGCAGCTCTATTTGGGTGGAGCGTGAGGACAGACGTGTAAACGCCAAGAGCCTTTTGGGCGTTCTTTCCATGGGTATCGTGAAGGGAACCACCATTACTTTGATTGCAGACGGCGCGGATGAAGAAGAGGCTCTGGAGGGTCTGTCTGTGCTGGTAAATACCGGATTCAACGAATAATTCGGCGTGCCCGTGTCGGGCAAAACGAGTCTTATAGGTTTATGGCGAAAAGCGGGTACGAGATGCTTTTCGCCACTTTTACTTTCGGGAGGGCAGTATGGAATCACGGATGCAGCAGAGTGAAGCGGTATTGAGCCATCTGCGCTCCAAGGCAGCGGCTTTGCCCCGCGTGCCGGGTGTGTATATTATGCGCTCTGCCTCGGGCAAGGTGATTTACGTGGGGAAATCCCGCTCCCTCCGGGATCGGGTGTCCCAGTATTTCCACGGTGCCCACGACGTAAAAACCGCCCGTATGGCGGGAAGCGTCCACGATTTTGATTTTATCGTATGCGACACGGAAATGGAAGCCCTGGCCCTGGAAAACCGGCTGATCAAGCAGCATACTCCCAAATACAACATCCGATTGAAGGATGCCAAATCCTATCCGTATATTCGCCTCAGTATGGGAGATGAATATCCCCGGCTGTCTATGACCCGGAGCCGGGTGGGAGATGATTCCCTCTATTTCGGTCCCTATTCCGGAGTCTCCACCGTGTTTTCCATCATCCATACCCTGGAAAGTACTTTGGGACTTCCGTCCTGCAAGCGGGTCTTTCCCCGGGATATCGGGCGGGAGCGCCCCTGTGTCTATCGGCAGATGGGCAAGTGCGTGGGCGTGTGCGCAGGAGACGTGGACAAGGATGAATACGCTGCACTGGTTCGCTGCGCGATCCAGATTCTTCGGGGAGGCACCAAGGAGGCTGTCGCTTCCCTGGAGGAGCGGATGAATGACGCCGCCGAAAATCTGCGTTTTGAGGAAGCCGCCCGCTGTCGGGATTCCATCACCGCCCTGAAACGGCTGGGCGAGAAGCAAAAAGCCGTAGGCTCGCCGGATTTCGAGTGCGACGTGATCGCGCTTGCACGGGACGATGCGGGTGATTGTGCTTCCGTTTTCTACGTCCGCGGCGGATATATTGCGGACAGCGAGCACTTTGTTTTCGCACCCGACGCCATTACGGCGGGCGAGGATGGCGAGGAGGATTCACCCCTCAGCGCCTTTATTTTGGGACTGTATCAAAGCCGGGAATATATCCCGAAGGAGATTCTTTTATCCTTCTCTATGCCGGAGGAGGAGATATCCGTGCTGTCGGCCTGCCTCAGTGAGCGGGCGGGACACCGCATTACGGTGCGCACGCCCCAGCGTGGCGACGCACGTCAGCTTTGCCTTATGGCGGAGCGGGATGCGGCCAGGCACGGAGAAAATCAGCGCAAGCGGGAAGAGGGCGATATGAAGGTGCTGGTGCGCCTGGCGTCCCTTCTGGAGTTGGAAACGGTGCCCGAGCGTATTGAGGTGTACGATATCTCCAATCTGGGCTCGGAGCACATCACGGCAGGCATGATCGTTTCCGAAAACGGCCGTTTCAAAAAGAGCGACTACCGCTATTTCAAGATCCGATCCGTGGCGGGTGCTCCGGATGACTACGCTTCCATGCGTGAGGTGATCCTCCGGCGGGTAGCCCATTTGACGGATGACGGCGGTTCCTACTCCATTCGACCGGATCTGATCCTCCTGGACGGCGGTCGCGGTCACGTGGCTGTGGTACGGGAAGCGCTTCGCGAGATTGGCGTGGATATTCCCGTGTTCGGCCTCGTCAAGGACGAGCACCACAAAACCCGCACCGTGGTAGGGGAGGAAGAGGAGATCGGCATTGCCCGTGACACCCTCGTATTCCCCTTCCTGTATAAATTACAGGAGGAGGTCCACCGCTTTACCGTGTCCGGTATGAGCGCGGCCAAGCGCAAGACGCTGCGCACGTCCTCCCTTGAAAAGGTGAAGGGCATCGGCCCGGCCAAGGCCAAGGCTCTGCTTCAGCATTTCGGCACCCTTACCAATATGCGGAGCGCTTCCGTTTCGGATATTGAGACAGTAAAGGGCGTATCCCGAAGCGAAGCGGAGAGCGTATACGAATTTTTGCATAAAACAACGGATGAATAAATGAGGTAAAAACTATGATGCGGATTATTACGGGCACAGCCCGGGGAATCAAATTGACCACGCTGGAGGGAGACACCACCCGTCCCACCGCGGAGAGGGTAAAGGAAGCGGTGTTTTCCATGATCCAGTTTGAGATCGAGGGACGGATGGTGCTGGATCTCTTTGCGGGATCGGGCCAGCTGGCTCTGGAGGCATTGAGCCGCGGTGCGGCCAAGGCCACCATCATTGACGCCTCCCGTGAGGCGACGGGTGTGATCATGGAGAACGCCAAAAAGACTCGTCTTTTCGATCGTTGCCGCATTTCCTGCGCGGACTACGCCTCCTTTATCCGGGGCGCCCAGGGCAGGGAAAAGTACGACATCGTGTTCCTGGATCCCCCCTACGGGGCCGGTCTGATGCCGGAGGCTTTGCGTAAGCTGGATCGGGGAGATTTGTTTGCTCCCGGCGCCGTGATCGTGTGCGAAACGGATAACGGCACCGATGCCCGTCCTTCCCGTAGGAACCGCAGCGAGGAGGAGATTGAGGCCAAGGAAAACGAGGCCATTCTTCAGGACGTGTTCGGCGGGGACGAATCGCTGGCGGCACGGTATGAGGTGCAGAAATCCGTATCCTACGGCCGTGCGCGGATCACCCTTCTGCGTTCTGCTGCCCGTGAGGTGTGATATGAAAGAGATGAAACGGATCGCCATGATCACCGGCAGCTTTGATCCGGTGACGGTTGGCCATACGGATCTGATCCGCCGTGCGGCGAAGATGTTCGACTTCGTCTACGTGGCGCTGATGTCCAACGGAGTAAAGGATTCCGCCGGCGGAGGTATGTTCACCTATTCCCAGCGGCTTGCCATGCTGGAGGCCGCCTGCGCCGATCTTGCGGGAGAGGGGATCACCAACGTAAAAGCGGAGCTTTGCGAGGGGCTGTCCTCTGCCTATGCGGCAGAACGGGGTGTTAACTACATCGTGCGCGGTGTGCGGTGCGCATCCGATTTCGATTACGAATACTCCCTTGCCGCTATTATGAAGCGCTTTGATGCCGGTCTGGAAACTGTGATGCTGCCATCCGAGCCGTCCATCGCCTGTGTCAGCTCTACCTACGTGCGGGAGCTGATCAAATATCATCAACCCATCGGGGATGCCATGCCGGAAAGCGCTTCGAAGCTGGCTGAGGAATTTTACGGAAAATAAAGGAGAAGAGACTGCGGAATCCGCGGTCTCTTTTTGTAAATAAAGTGTGTATAATATTGCGTCCACAGGGCTTTTATGGTATAATTGAACCTGGAAAACCGGTAAAGTAAATTACGTTAAGGAGAGCGTCAATGAAACACCTGATTCGGTTCTGTGCCGTTCTTTTGCTTGCGGCCTGTGTGTGTTTGAGCGGCTGCGACAAGGGAGAGAAGCCCAATGTGGAGGACACGTTTGTTCCCACGGAGATCACATTGGTGGAGAACGGTACCACCGCGTATACTATCGTATATGCGAAGGATGACGTGGTGGATTATAAGAGCATAGCGGAAGACGTTCAGCGTCAAATCCAGAAATATATGGGCGTCAAGCCGGAGATCGTTATGTGCGGTGCAAACAATATGCCCGCCGAGAATTGTATCCTGATTGGCCCCACCACCTTTGCGGAGTCCGCATCGGCTGTCGAGGGATTGCGGTTCCACGACTATGTGCTCCGCACGGACGGAACCCATCTGGTATTCGGTGTTCTGGGGGCGAAGGGAGCATCCAATGCGATGGATATTCTGATCGACCGCATTGCGGCATACGACAAGACCTCAGAGGAGTCTTTCCGCCTTTCCCTGAATGAGAGGGGCTTGTTTGACGGATACAGCTTCAATACCTTCACGGTAGACGGCACCCCCCTGAAGGACTTTGCCATTGTGTACGGCAAATCCTCTACGGAAGCAGCAGCGGTTGCTTTGCAGCAGGAGCTGATGGAAAATTACGGATATCGTCTGCCTGTTTCCCGGGATATGGATACCGATCCCGCTGCGCACGAGATCCTGGTGGGCTTCACCCGTCGGGAAGCCTCGGGCAAGGTGGAGGAACCTACCGATGCGCTCTCTTACACCTGGGCGGTTGTGGACGGCAATCTGGTGCTTAAAACGGCGGGAGCCCATTCCTTGGACCGCGCGGCGGAAACTGCGTCCAACGCCTTCTCCTCTTTGGGCAAGGACGTGGCTTTGGAGAACGGATATACCGCGGAAGGAAGCGTACATAAGCCTCCCGTAAAGGACGGGGCTCTGTCCGAGGGGGCGGATATCCGTGTTATGAGCTCCAACGTGCTGGCGGATCTGTACGTAACGGATCGGGAAGCATTGCCCTTCGTAACCGATCGCAGCGAGATGTATTTTGCCGCGTTGGAATATTATCAGCCCGCCGTTATCGGTGTGCAGGAGTTTGATAAATCCTGGTGGTCGGAATGGAACAACTACGCACACAAGGACCAGTACAAGGTTATCACCGCCAACAATCCCAATATTAAAGGCGAAAAGTATCTGACCGCCATCATTTACCGCACCGATCTTCTGGAGATGGAGGAGGGCGATATCGTCCACTACACCAAGTATAACAATTATCGCGGACGCGTTATGAACTGGGGCTTGTTCAAGGTAAAGGAAACCGGAGAGCGGTTCATTTTCCTCAACACCCACTGGGATGTAGATTCTCAGAACGCAGAGGGTGAAAAAGTAACGGGCTACCGGGCAGATCAGTCGAAGGAAGTGCGGGATATGGTCCTGAAGCTGCGGGACGAATACGGCCTCCCCGTAATCTGCACCGGCGACTGGAATCTGTGGGAGAAAGACCAGATCATGGTCAGCATGCTGAAGAAAACGGATATGGTGAACGCCCGCCAGGTTCTCGCTCCCGGTTATGGACGGTACATTGATATGATCCTGACGGACAAGGACGTTTCCGTGCTGCGTTGGGAAGAGCTGGCCTACAACAGCAAGCCGGATCTGGGATCCGATCACGCATGGCTTATTGCGGATCTGAAGTTCCCGGACTAAATATAAAAACAGAATATCGGCAGGACTGCCGCACATGTGTGCGGCAGTCCTTTTTTTGTTTTTCGGCATGCCCTCCGAGTCACTTTTTGGCGATTGCGGAAAGTGCGGGAAAGAGTGAAATGTTGGAAAATAACGGAGCTTGTCAAATGTCCCTCGGGAAATGGTGCGGATTTGAAAAAAATGAGGAGAAATAAGGAGAAAAAATTCAAAAAATGCGAAAATAACTATTGAAATTCCCATGAAAGTGTATTATAATATTTACAAAGTGGTGGAGTGTGGGGGAAAGTAGTGTAAAATTCCACTGGAAAGGAGCAGAAAGCCATGTTGATGGGTAAATTCACGCACAATCTGGATGCGAAGAACCGTTTGTTTATTCCGGCCAAGCATCGTGATCAGCTGGGCGAAAATTTCGTCATCACGCGAAATATAGACAAGTGTCTTTCTGTCTTCTCCATGGAGGAATGGGAAAAGTACACGGACAAGCTGGAGCAGCTCCCCTCTACCCAGGCACGTGAGATCGCCCGCTTCATCTACTCCAACGCAGCAGACGTCCAGCCCGACTCCCAGGGACGCGTTCTGATCCCCGCCGAGCTTCTTGCCTATGCCGGCATCGAGAAGGGTGCCGTGGTGGTCGGATGCGGCCGTCACGCCGAGATCTGGGCCGAGGAGATCTGGAACGAAAAGAACAACAGCGAAAGCGAAGAGTCCCTGACGGAATTGATGATCCGTCTCGGCTTCTGACGGATACGGAGCTTCGTATATGGAATTCGCTCACGTATCGATTTTAGCCCCCGAATGTATGGAGATCCTCCAGCCGGAGCGCGGCGGTGTATATGTGGACTGCACAGCCGGCGGCGGCGGACACTCCTTCGAAATAGCACGGCGGCTGCCGGAGGGCGGCCGACTGATTTGCCTGGATCGGGACGACGCGGCATTGGCCGCCTGCGAGAAGCGCCTTGCTCCCTTCGCCGATCGGGTTACTTTGGTGAAAACAAATTTTTCCGGCATCGGTTCCGCATTGGACTCTTTGGGGATCGAGCAGATCCACGGCGTTATGTGGGATTTGGGCGTGTCCTCTTACCAGCTGGATGAAAAAGGACGCGGCTTCTCCTATACGGCAGAAGCGCCGCTGGACATGCGGATGGATCAAAGCGCTGCCTTCTGTGCGAAGGACGTGGTCAACGGATACTCCGAGGGGGAATTGACCCGGGTGATTCGGGACTACGGCGAGGAAAAATTCGCTGCCCGCGTGGCACACATCATTTGCGAAAGACGGGCAGAGAAGCCCATTGAAACTACCTCCGAGCTGGCGGATATCGTCTATCAGGCGATCCCCGCGGCGGCACGGCATAAAGAAAACCAGCACCCCGCACGGCGAACCTTCCAGGCGATCCGTATCGAGGTCAACGGTGAATTGGATTCCATTCCTCCCTCCCTGGAGGAAGCCATTCGGCGGCTGGCACCCGGCGGACGGGCGGCGGTGATTACCTTCCACTCTCTGGAGGATCGGATCACCAAGCAAACCTTTGCCAATCTGGCATCGGGATGCACTTGTCCTCCCAACTTCCCCGTGTGTGTATGCGGCAAGAAACCGACGATAAAGATACTCAACAAAAAACCAATTCTTCCCTCCGAGGAAGAGATGGAAATCAATCCCCGATCCCGCAGCGCAAAATTGCGGGGTGCGGAGAAACTGTAAGATAAAGTAAAACAGGAGGCCTCTCACATGACCACGTATCATGCTGCTGATCCGCGCGCCACTACCGGGAACCCCCTCTGCGACAAACTGAGACGGGAGTACAGCCAGAGATGTGCTGCGGCAACCCATCGCTCCGTTCCTACCGCCGAATTGGTAGCCCGTGTCCAGAAGGGACTGAATCCCTATGAGAATATGCCCTCCTATACCCAAGCGCCCGTTACACGGACTGTAAACCGCGTCGCACCGCAGCAGCAAGCGCGTGCCGACAGACCGATGCGTCGTCCCGCTCCTGTCCGCACAGAAGCGGTTAAGAAAAATCAGGCTCCCAGGCCCACCCAGGGAAATGCGAAGAAGAATGTATCCGCATCCTCCCGTCCGGTGAGCCCCGTCCGCAAGAGCACCGCTCCCGCTTCCCGGGTAAGACGTGCTCCCGCTGTGAAGGAAGTGCGGATGGCGAATAAGCCCTTCCCGATCGCAACGCTGTCGTTGCTTGCGATCTTCACCGTGATGATTATGGTGATCATCGTCAGCTTCGCGCAGAATTATGAGCTCAGCAGTGACATCGCCGCCCTGGAAGCACAGGCGCAGGCCTTGGCACAGAGCGAGCGTGAATTGGCGCTGGCACTGGAAGAAAGAGACGATATCCGCGTGATTGAGGACATCGCTGTCAACCGCATCGGAATGGTGCGCGGCAATCTGGTGGAAAGCCGTTTTGTGTCCGTATCCGGCGGTGACCGGATCGTTCTGAATAATCAGAATACGGATACAGCAGACGAGCGTGGCGGATACGGTTTGTTCTCTACGATGCTTTCCGCCATCGGCGAGAATCTGGACAAATTGAGAGAATACGTGGACTGACGCGAGGAGCAATAGAGCACCCCGCGTTTTTCCAAAAATATGCGCCGATGTTACCATCTGCATATTTATTTGCCTGTGTGCGTAGAATACATACGGGGCTCCGCAAGCATAGTGGGTGCTTGCGGTTTTTCCGCCGATATACCCATCCCACAACTGATGACCGTACGGAGGAGATAACGTGGCTACACCCGCCAAAAGGATCGATCGTCACATCGTGACGCGTTCGCTTATCATAATGGCTGTTTTTCTTCTTGTGGCGGTCGTTTTGGTTTTTGCTTTGTTCCGGCTGCAGATTCTGGACTACGATTACTATCAGAAAATCGTTATCGATCAGCTGACCCACGAAACGGAGGTCAATCCGGAGCGCGGCATCATATACGATCGGAACGGAAATATACTGGCCACCAACAAAACGGTGTATCTGATCTTCATCTCTCCCCAGGACATCATCGATGCCATGGCGGAGGCAGAAGCCGCGGCCATCGAAGCGGCGGCGGATGGCAAAGAGCCCAAATCGGATTATAAGACGGCCTATACCTGGACGTCCGCCGATGGGAAGCTGTATGACAATGTGCAGATGAACGAGCTGATAGCTCATGAGCTTTCCCAGGTCCTCGGCGTGGATTACGATTCCGTGATCGAGAAGGCGGCTAAGAACGGCCGCCGGTACGAGGTGATAAAGAAGAACGTGGATGAGGAAGAAGCGGATTTGATCCGTGAATTCATCTCCAAGTACAATTTCAACCGTCAGATCTATCTCCGCGCGTCCACCAAGCGGTATTATCCCTACGATTCGCTGGCCTGCCACGTGATTGGCTTCACCAACAGCGACGGCGTGGGAATCTACGGCCTGGAGGCACAGTACAACAACATCCTGGAGGGAACCTCCGGTCGGTACATAAAGGCCCAGGACGCCCACAACGGCGATATGCCCTTCGATTACGAGAGCTACGTGGAAGCGGAAAACGGCTACAATATCGTCACCACTCTGGATGTATATATCCAGTATGAATTGGAAAATCAGCTGAAGGCTACTTATTACGAATCGGCGGCGGGAAACCGGGTATCCGGTATCGTGATCGACGTAAACACCGGCGGGATTCTGGCTATGGCCACTTACCCGTCCTTTGACTTGAACAATCCCTACAAGCTGGATGAGGATTCTCAGAAGAAACTGGATACGCTGGACCCCGAATCCGACGAGTATACCCAGATGTATTACAATTTGCTCTACACCATGTGGAAGAACAAGGCTACCACGGAGCTGTATGAGCCCGGCTCCACCTTCAAGATCGTCACGACTGCGATGGGACTTGAGGAAAACGTGATCCGCCTGCAGGAGAATTTCACTTGTACGGGCGCACTCAAGATCGAGGGATGGACCCAGCCGATCCACTGCCATAAAAAGGGCGGTCACGGCACCTTGCCCTTCTATCAGATGCTTCAGCAATCCTGCAACCCGACGATGATGCAGCTGGCACAGCGGCTGGGACAGGATACCTTCTACGATTATTTCCTGGCCTTTGGCTACAATTCCATAACGGGCATTGATCTGCCCGGCGAGAGTTACCCCATCGTCAGCACGAAGAATAACTTCGGCGGCGTTTCCCTGGCGGTGTATTCCTTCGGCCAGACCTTTAAGATCACCCCCATCCAGCAGATCACGGCGGTGTCCACCGTGGCCAACGGCGGCTATCTGATGACGCCCCATCTCCTCCGGGAGATCGCGGATGATAAGGGAAACGTGATCCAATCCTATGAATTGGATGCGGTGCGGCAGGTGGTCAGCACAGAAACCTGCGACACCATCGACTGGATTCTGGAGGACGGTGTATCCGGCAACGGCGGAGCAAAGAACGCCTACGTTAAGGGATACAAGGTAGCGGCAAAGACCGGTACGTCCCAGAAGCAGGATAAATACGATGAAAACGGCGAGAGATCTTTCCGTGTGGGCTCCTGTGTAGCCTATGCACCGGCAGACGATGCCAAGATCGCCGCACTGATCATGGTCGACGAGCCTATGAAGGGCTCCGTGTACGGCAGCGTAGTTGCGGCGCCGTACGTGTCCAAACTATTGTCCTTCGTCCTTCCTTATATGGGTGTGGAAGCCCAGTATACCGAGGAAGAATTGAAGAAAATTGAAGTCAGCATCTCCAACTACGTAGGTGCTACCGTGGAGGCCTGCCAAACCGATCTGGGCTGGCGAGGCATCCAGTATACCATCGTGGGTGATGGCGATAGGGTTACCGCACAGGTTCCTGCCGCCGGCTCTACCGTCTTCAAGGATACCGGCAAGCTGATCCTGTATACAGGTGAGGAAGTGCCGAAAAATACAGTCAAGGTGCCGGATCTCGTCGGTAAGACGGCGGAGGCGGCCAACCGACTTCTTGTAAACGCAGGCCTGAACGTTTCGATCACAGGCGCGACCAACGGTGATACCGCAACGGTTATCAGCCAGTATCCCGCCGCAGGCGAAACGGTTCCGTCCGCCACCGTTGTTACCATCGACGTGCGGCATCTGGGATTGACGGACGACTGATCGGGTCCGGAAGTGAAAGGATAAATTCATCACTTCCGGAGGTATCCTATGGAGCTCGAGAGGCTTCTTGCGGGCGTGGCCGTGAAAGAGTGCCGCGCCGATCCCAAAATGGAAATTCCGCAAATCGTGTCCGATTCCCGTCGGGCAAATCCGGGATGTATGTTTCTGTGCCTGCGCGGTGTGCGCACCGACGGACATCACTTCATCCCCCGGGCCAAAGAGATGGGCGCGGCTGTCGCCGTTATCGATGACAACGCCTGTGTGCCCGATGATCTGCCCTACGTGCTGGTGGAAAACACCCGCGCCGCGGCTGCCCGGATCTGGAACAACTATTACGGCGATCCCGCAAAGGATATGCGGGTAATCGCCATCACGGGAACCAACGGAAAGACGTCCACCTCCTACATTCTCCGCGCCATCCTTGCCGCCGCTGGATATAAAACCGGGCTCATCGGTACGGTGCGCTGTCTGTGCGGAGAGGAGGAGATCGATATCGGGGGCGGCGGCGAAATCGCCGACGTGCCCGCCGCTATGACTACGCCCGATCCGGAGTATCTGTACGGAGCGGCGGCGGTGATGCGGGATCGCGGGGCAGAGGTGCTGATACTGGAGGCAACCTCCCACGCGCTGGATCTCCGCAAGGCGGATGCTCTCTCCATCGACGTGGGCGTATTTACCAATCTGTCGCCCGAGCATCTGGACTATCACGGTACCATGGAGCGGTATCTGACGGCGAAAGCCCGTCTGTTCGGCTTGTGTCCCGTGGGTATCGTTTTAAGCGACGATCCGGCGTCCGGTTCTCTTATGGCGGCGGCGCCCGATTGCCGGTTTATCCGATGCAGTGCCTCGGGAGACGGTGGTGCCGACGTGCGTGCCCTGCGCTGTGAGATACAGGGGATCGACGGAGTTTCCTTCGTCTACTATGCGAAAAACGCGGTGTTCCGGCTCACGTGTCCCGTGCCGGGACAGTTTACCGTGTCCAATACACTTTTGGCCGTTACGGCGGCCTTGCATCTGGGCGTGGATCCACTGACCATTCAGGATGCCCTCCGCAGCTTCTGCGGGGTGGAGGGACGGATGGAAAGGGTAGTTCTGCCCGGTGCCGCTTTCACATTGTTTATTGATTACGCCCATACTCCGGCGGCGTTGGAAACGCTTCTGCGTACCGTGCGAGGGGCACGGAGACCGGGTGAGAAGATCACCTTGCTCTTTGGCTGCGGCGGGGACAGAGATCCCTCCAAGCGGCCCGTTATGGGGCGGATCGCTTCTGCCTTGGCGGATTTTGTGATCCTCACCTCCGATAACAGCCGCACGGAAGATCCGCAGACCATTCTCTCCCAAATCCGGCGGGGAATGGATCGGGAGAAGCCCCACACAGTCATCCCCGACCGCAGAGAGGCTATCCGATACGCCATTCGCGAAGCGAAGGCAGGGGAGATTCTTTTGTTTGCGGGGAAGGGGCACGAAAAATACGAGATCGACGCCGGTGGCAAGCATCCCTTCGATGAAGGGGAGATCGCCCGTGCCGCCTATGCGGAGATTACAAGGGGACAGTAGCCCTTCATTCCAAGGAAAGGAAATCCGCGGTTCGACCGCGTGGGAATACAGCAATGAAAGCCGAATTTAAGATTCGAACCTATACGTCTGAGGAAATTGCTCGGATCACCGGCGGTGTCCTTGTGCCGGGCAGACAGCTTCACCGTCCCGTTACCGGTATCTGCACTGATTCACGCGAGGTAGTGCCCGGAATGCTGTTCTGCGCCATCGTAGGTGAGCGGACCGACGGACATATGTATATCGGAACTGCCTGCCGGGAGGGTGCTGCCTGTATTCTTGCGCAGCAGGCCGTGGAGAACTGTCCCGTGGATACCGTCGTCGTGCCCGATACCGTTCGGGCCATCGGTGAGTTGGCGGGGCATTACCGGGATCAGGCCCCCGTGCGGGTGGTAGCTATCACCGGCAGCGTGGGCAAGACCACAACCAAGGAATTTATTGCGGCCGTAGCCGCCGCAGGATATAAAACTCACAAAACCGAGGGGAATCACAACAACGACCTGGGTCTGTCTATGACCTTGTTTACCCTTTCTCCGGAGGATCAGGTGTCCGTTCTTGAGATGGGTATGAGCAATGCGGGTGAGATCCGCCGCTTGTCCGAGCTGGCAAAGCCGGATATTGCGGTAATCACCAACATCGGTACCTCTCATATGGAATCCCTGGGCTCCCGGGAGAATATCTGCCTGGCTAAGTTGGAGATTGTATCCGGCATGCGTCCGGGGGGCATTCTTCTGTACAACGGGGATGAGCCTCTTCTCGTGGAAGGAGCGCCGTCTGCTTTCTCTCACCTCCGATCCTTCAGCGTGGAGGAAAGAGGCGGAGACTACCGAGCCGTAAATATCCGCCAGAGCGGCGAGGGCATGCTGTTTGATCTGATCTGCGGCACAAAGGTGCACACGAACGTCCGTATTCCTACCTTGGGACGGCACAACGTATATAATTCGTTGGCGGCCTTTGCGGTGGGCGATATTCTCGGCTTGGACGAAGATACCGTTCGCGCAGGACTGATGGCCTTCCACGGAGCGGATCGTCGGCAGAAAATTTATGAGATCGGCAATATTACGGTCATTGACGATTGCTATAATGCCAGCCCCGAATCCATGCGAGCGGCGCTGGACGTACTGACGGCTGTTTCCGCATCCAAAGGACAGCGTGCCACCGCTTTGCTGGGGGATATGCTGGAATTGGGTGAGTACTCCCGTCTTATGCACGATCAGGTGGGACAGTATGCCGCCGGGAAG
>JBGVKV010000042.1:0-11224 GCA_045123975.1 Eubacteriales bacterium
GAGACAGAATCACCGAGGAATGAGCCTCGCAATGGCGCAGCTGAGGCAGTGCCTCAATGGCCTTGGCCGCATTCTCGTTTGCCGTTGCGCTGATAGACAGCGCAATCAGGATCTCGTCCATATGCAGGCGGGGATTGTGATTGCCGAGATGGGTTACCTTCATATGGGAAATAGGCTCGATAACCGAGGGAGAGATCAGATGAACACCATCATCGATTCCGGCCAGTTCCTTCAGCGCATTAAGAAGAACGGCGGAAGAGGCTCCCAGCAAGGAGGACGTCTTTCCGGTGACAATCTTGCCATTGGGCAATTCAATAGCAGCCGCCGGCTGCTCCGTTCTTTCGGCAACCGCCAAAGCAGCGGCTGCAACAGGACGGTTTTCCGTGGAAATATGCATGGAGTTCATAAGAAGCTCCTGCTGATAAATCTCCGATGAATCCGCGTTGCCTTCCCGCACCTTGCAGGCAGTGGCATAATAACGGCGAATGATCTCCTGTCTGGCCGCATCACAGACCGCTTCGTCATCGAAAATACAGCATCCCGTCATGTTGACACCCATATCTGTCGGGCTCTTGTAGGGGGATTCATTGTATATCTTCTCAAACATAGCGTTGAGAACCGGGAAAATCTCAATGTCACGATTGTAGTTAACGGCAGTTTTTCCGTACGCTTCCAGATGGTACGGATCGATCATATTTACGTCGTTCAGATCCGCCGTAGCTGCTTCGTATGCCACGTTCACGGGATGCTTCAGAGGAAGATTCCACACAGGGAACGTCTCAAACTTGGCATAACCGGATTTGATGCCCCGTTTGTTATCGTGGTACAACTGAGAAAGACAGGTAGCCATTTTACCGCTTCCGGGACCGGGCGCAGTAATAATTACAAGAGAACGGGAGGTCTCGATATAATCGTTCTTACCAAAACCGTTTTCGCTGACGATCAGAGGAACGTTGGAAGGATATTCGGGAATGGTGTAATGACGGAAGGTCTTTACACCCAAAGAGTTCAACCGTTTTTCAAACGCTTCTGCCGTGTGCTGTGCGTGGTAATGGGTAATCACCACACTGCCCACATACAAGCCAATATTACGGAACGCATCAATCAGTCGAAGCACGTCCAGGTCGTAGGTAATACCGATATCGCCGCGGCGCTTGTTCTTCTCAATGTCCGCTGCACTGATAACGATAACGATCTCGGCCTGATCCTTCAACTCCAGAAGCATCCGCACCTTGCTGTCCGGGGCGAATCCGGGCAGAACACGGGAGGCATGATAGTCATCAAACAGCTTACCGCCGAATTCCAGATACAGCTTACCGCCGAAGGAGGCAATTCTGTCGCGGATGCACTCCGATTGCATTTTCAAATATTTATCATTGTCAAATCCGATTTTCAACATAAATCCCTCACATCCACACTTCATTCTGTCTTTTTCGACGGTACGGTTGTCCACGAAAAATAAATACATTTCAGTATAGCATGAATTATTCAAAAATGCAAGTAAAACCGCAATTTTATAAAAGAATTATCACAGAAAAAGCTCCCCGTGCGTCCGGCACGGGGAGTCGAATTATTTCACTTCAAACCCGACGGCAATCCGTCAGCTGCAACACTTCTTGCCGCAGGTGTCGGGAAGATCGCATCCGCAATTCCGCATCTCCTGTGCGGAGGGCGGACAAAACTCCGAAACCGGGAACTTCATACGGCGGAACACGCTGCAGGGATCGTCATCCTGATCGCAGACACATTCCTTCTCAGGAACACAATATTCTACGCCGTTGACGAGGTACTGTGCCGGACGCTCCAGACGGACAACGGAGAACAGGCCCAGCGAAACCAGCAGCTTGTTCCCTTCATCGCAATCCACCAGGTGAGACCCGACGGAGCAGCAAACATGCTCAGGAATTTCTTCCACACAGCAGCAACAGCAGCAAGCGCGCCGGGGCTCCACGATCTTGGAATCCAGCACCAGAGGATCCACCGTTTCCAGAACAGCGATCGGCAGGTTGGTGGTAGCGGAGCATTTTCCGCTGCCGGGCACCGAGCAGAAGGCGGAGCAGGATCCGTTGCTCTTGAACACACTGACGTTCCCCTCACTGCCAAACAGCACCACTTTCTTTTCCACCGCACAAACACCGCAGAATTCCTGAATATTTCCGGGTGCTACGCATGCCTCACAGCAGATCTTGCAGTAGATACGGATACAGACCTGATAGAATCCCCGATTGAAAGGCATTGTATTGATATCCATATTCGTCCACAGCACGTGGGCGCTTTTGATACGGATCGCGCAGGTGTGATCGATAATCTTCTGACCGTGCTCCGTCAGATACACACGGACATCCTCGTAGCAATCTTTGTCACGACAGGAATCCAGAACACGGTATGTATCGATACACACCATTTCTTTTCCGTTCGGAGAACACATTCTGTTTTCTCCCATGAAACTTTTACCTCCGTAATAATTTGATACGAAGCGACATTTCTGTCCTTCTGTACCATCATATGCACACAAAAGAAAAATGACAGGGCTCGCGCCCTGTCATTCAGGTAACAGTTTATCAGAGATACTTCTTAACAGTCTCAGACGCTTCATCCGTGGGGATGGAAGAAGTCATCACGCAGTTCACGTTCAAATTCTCGATCAAAGCCTCAACTTTATCCAGGAAGCCGTCGAAAGCGGTGGTATCGTTGTCGCCGATCTTCAGAGCAGAATCTACGAAGATATCTGTCACATCATGGTTGCTTGCAAGAATGCCGGCGATAAAACCATACAGAGAATCAAAATCGTTTACCGCATAAGCGTCAGTATCGATCAGACGAGCCTGATACTTAATGTCGTAAGTAAGCTTGTTTCCCTTTTCGATGCAGATAACGGAGCCTTCGCTCTTGTGAGCGGCCTCGTTAACCAGTTCGATAAGCGTTTTGGTTTTGCCGGTTCCTTTTACACCGATGATAAGTTTCAACATATTGGTTCCTCCTGGCGGAAAAATATAACTAATATTAAAATGGGGTGTGCTATGGTTACATTATACAATGAATTAAAATAAAATTCAAGAGAAAATTGATAAATTGTACAGAAAAATTACAATTTATTTGCATTCTTATAGAATGCAGCGAATTTTATTTCATTCTTTCTTCCAATGCGGCACGCATATCCTCGTATCCGGGCTTGCCGAGAAGAGCAAACATATTCTTCTTATACGCTTCCACGCCGGGCTGATTGAAGGGATTTACTCCTAGCATATAGCCAGACACGGCACATGCCAGCTCAAAGAAGTAAACGAGATAGCCAAAGGAATAGGCACTTCTGTCCTCTACCTCCAGGACGATGTTGGGAACACCGCCGTCATTGTGCGCAAGCAGAGTACCCAGCATAGCCGTACGGTTTACGTCGTGCAGCTCCGTTCCTGCAAGGAAATTCAAGCCGTCAATATTGGCAGGATCGTGAGGAATCTTCACAGAAACGGGAGATGTCTTGATGTCAATAACGGTTTCAAACTGATTGCGCAGACCCTCCTGAATGTACTGGCCAAGAGAGTGCAGATCGGTAGAGAACACGACGGACGCCGGGAACAGTCCGCGATTGTCCTTACCCTCACTCTCGCCGTACAGTTGCTTCCACCACTCGCTGAGCATCTGTGCCGCAGGCTCATAGGCAACGAGAATCTCCGTTACCTTACCCTTGCGGTACATGATATTGCGAAGTGCCGCGTAGCGCAGACAGTCGTTCTTCATAGGATCCTTTTCGCTGTACTTTTCACGGGCATCGGCCGCACCCTGCATCATCGCGTCGATATCAATACCGGCACAGGCGATAGGAAGCAGACCAACGGCAGTAAGCACGGAGTAACGACCGCCAACGTCATCCGGTACGACGAAGGTTTCGTAGCCCATATCGTCGGAGAAGCTCTTCAGAGTGCCGCGTGCCTTATCGGTAGTGGCAAAAATCCTCTCGCGGGCGCCATCCTTACCGTACTTTTTCTCAAGCAGTTCACGGAAGATACGGAAGGTAACCGCCGGCTCGGTGGTAGTGCCGGACTTGGAAATTACGTTTACGCAGATATCCTTGCCTTCACAGATGGTGAGCAATTCCTGCAAAGCGGATGCGCTGATGCTGTTTCCGGCAAAATATACGGCAGGCGTGTCCTTCGCAAGCGTATTATACAAAGGAGAAGTAACAAACTCGATGGCCGCACGGGCACCCAGATAGGAGCCGCCGATGCCGATTACGACGAGAATGTCGCACATCTTCTTGATACGCTCCGCAGCTGCCTTGATGCGGGCAAACTCTTCTTTATCGTAATTCACAGGCAAATCAACCCAACCGAGAAAATCCGCGCCTGCACCGCTGCGATTGCACACGGTAGCGAATGCGTCACCGGTCTGGGTTGCCAAAGACTCCAACTCGTGTGCGCCGACAAAGCCGTTCAGAAATTTTTCATTCAATGTAATTGCCATGATGATTCCTCCATAAATTTCTTGTTAAGTACATTATACTAGTCCCCGTTCCTATTTTCAAGCCGTTCGAGCGAAAAAGACAAATCTTTCACAAAATTCTATTTTCCACCCATTTCATTGACAGACATTCCCCCATATGCTATAATTATTATATGTTTTTACAACAATTCAGGTGAGCTATGAACGAAAAATACAAAACCTTTACCGTGTTGATGGCAAGCATCAACCGAAGCATCCGCAAAATCAAAACGGAAGAGATGGCAGAATTCCGTTTGAAGAGCCCTCACGTTTCCTGCCTGTACTATCTGTATAAGGAGGATGCCCTCACAGCCAAGGAGCTGTGCGAGATCTGTGAGGAAGATAAAGCCAATATTTCCCGTACGATCGATTATCTGGAAACTAACGGATACCTTGTTCGCCGGAATGAAGAAAACAAAAAATACAAAAGCCATCTGGCGCTGTCCGACATGGGCAGAGCCGTGGCTTCCAAGATCGCGGAAAAGATCGACCGGATTCTCGACGAAGCAGGTGCGGGAATCCGAGAAGAAGAGCGGGAGATCATGTACCGCAATCTGTTCCGGATCAGCAACAATCTGCAGAAACGCTGCAACCAATACGACAAATAACCCCGGGCGGGATTTTCAATGAAATAACAAAAAGGAAGGATTACCACTATGGAAAACCTGGATCCCAAGTACAGCGCGTTATTCACCCCGTGGAAAATCGGCAACGTGGAAATCAAGAACCGTATCGTCATGTGCCCTATGGGCGGCACTTCCCTCTTCGGCTGGTTCGAGCTTACCGGCTGCCATTTCGATAAGGAAGCGGCAAAGCTCTTTCTTGAAAGAGCCAACAACAACGTTGGTTTGATTATCCCCGGAATCGCACCTCTGAGAGACACATTCTGGGGTAAGTGGCTCTGGCAGAATCCGAAAATGTTCGAAGAACTGAAGGAGTTCATGGACGAGATCCACAAGACGGGTGCCAAGCTGTTCGTCCAGCTGACCGCCGGTATGGGCCGTTCCTGGGCAATCACCGAGCTGGTTGCACCTCTGCATAAGAATAAGTTCACGCGGGCTCTGCTCAAGCCGATTCTCGACACCTCCCACGAGCTGGCCAGCCCCAGCCCTCAGAAATCCCGCTGGGCACACGACATCGAGTGTCCTGAGATGACGGTGGAGCAGATTCACGAGATCATTGAGGCATTCGCCAAGACCGCCAAGCTCTGCCGGGACGCAGGTGTGGACGGTGTGGAAGTACACGCCGTACATGAGGGCTATCTGCTGGATCAGTTTGCCATTGAGTTTTTCAATAAGCGCACCGACGAATACGGCGGAAGCTTTGAAAACCGTTACCGTTTTGCCGCCGAGGTGGTTCGCGCCATCAAGGAAGCCTGCGGTGAGGACTTCCCCGTTTCCCTCCGTTACTCTGTAGAGTCCAAGATGAAAGGCTTCTGCGAGGGTGCCATGCCCGGTGAGGACTACACCGAAGTGGGCCGTAACATGGAGGAATCCGAGCGTGCCGCCCGTTATCTGCAGGACGCAGGCTACGACATGCTGAATGCCGACAACGGTACGTACGACTCCTGGTACTGGGCACATCCGCCGATGTACATGCCTGAGAACTGCAATCTGGACGACGTGGCACACATCAAGGAATTTGTCGATATTCCTGTAGTTTGCGCCGGTCGAATGGATGCGGAAGTGGGCGCCAAGGCCGTCTCTGACGGAAGAATCGACGCCATCGGCGTGGCCCGTCAGTTCCTGACCGATCCCGAGTGGATCACCAAGCTGATCGAGGACCGTCTTGAGGACATCAAGCCCTGCATTTGCTGTCACGCAGGATGCTTCAATTTCTCCACCTCCAAGGGTCACGCAAACACCCAGGATCTGACGGACACCATGGGACTTGCGCGATGCGCTCTGAATCCCGAAACAATGCAGTCGAAGAAATATCACATCGAGCCCGCGAAGAAGGCAAAGAAGATCGCCGTCATCGGCGGCGGTATCGGCGGTATGGAAGCCGCCATCGTCTGCGCCAAGCGCGGTCATTCCGTAACACTGTATGAAAAGAGCGACAAGCTGGGCGGCGTGTTCATTGCGGCAGCTTCCCCCTCCTTCAAGGAGAAGGACCGCGCACTGATCGCCTGGTACAACCGGGAGATTACCAAATATCCCGCAATTGAAGTGAAGCTGAACACGGAAATCACCGACGCAGCCTCCCTGGAAGCCGACGAGATCATCGTAGCTACCGGCGCAAAGGCAAGAAAGATTCCCGTGCCCGGTGTGGAAAACACCGTGGAAGCCGTTGAGTATCTGCTGGGTGAAAAGGAAGTCGGCGAAAATGTGGTCGTTATCGGCGGCGGCCTGACCGGATGCGAGATCGCATACGATCTGTTCCTGCAGGGTAAGCACCCCACCATTGTGGAGATGCAGGACGATCTGATCACCACGCCCGGCATCTGCCTGGCCAACACCAGCTACCTCCGCGATTTCTTCAAGACCTACGAAGTGCCCGTACTGCTGGAAACCGGCGTTTCCGAAATCACCGACAAGGGTGTGCTTCTGAATACCAAGGCCGGTGAAAGCATGTTTGTAGAGGCGGACTCCGTAATTTTGTCCGTCGGCTACACCCCCGCGCCCGTGGCTAAGGCCAAGGGACACGTCCACGTAATCGGCGATGCCAAATCTGTCGGTAACCTGCGCACCGTTATCTGGAATGCGTGGGACGTATGTATGAAACTGTAAGGAGAATAACCGTATGTTTTTGAATGAAGAACAGAAAGCCATACTGAATGGCGAAAAAGGCGAAACTCTCTCTAAGGTTATGCAAACCGTAGTCCGTTACGGCGAATTGTTCGGGGCAGAAAAGCTGATCCCCGTAACCAGCAAATACAATCATCTGGTAACGTCCTTCGGTCTGAAGGCATTGGGCCCGGTGTACGATCTGATGACGCAGCTTCTCAACGAGGGCGTACTCTCCCAGCAACAGTTCACAGCCGATCCCCGTCCCTGCGATCCCAACGTGCCCAAGAACTTCCTGCAGGACTTCATTTTCAATAATTTCATGTACACCAAGCAGGATTTCTACGAGGATCAGCTTCGCAAGATGGGTCTGATGGAGAAGGATGCCTTCTCCTGCACCTGCTACATGGATGAGGTAGGCAACAAGCCGAACAAGGGCGATATTCTCAGCTGGTCGGAATCCTCCGCCGTAGTATACGCCAACTCCGTTCTCGGTGCCCGCTGCAACCGCAATTCCGGTATTATCGATCTGATGGGCTCCATCGTGGGCTACGTTCCCTACTTCGGTCTTGTAACCGATGAGGGAAGAAAAGCCACCTGGATCATTGAGATCAAGACCACCAAGAAGCCGGAGGCACAGCTCCTCGGTTCTGCCATCGGCATGAAGGTGATGGAGGACGTTCCCTATATCAAGGGACTGGATAAATGGCTGGGCACAGAGCTGGACGACGCGGCCTGCACCTACCTGAAGGATTTCGGTGCCGCCACCGCCTCCAACGGTGCCGTCGGTCTGTACCACGTGGAAAACCTGACCCCCGACGCAAAGGAATTGGGCGAGTCCCTGATCTCCGAAGGCGCCAAGGTTTACGTCATCGACGACGCGGAACTCCAGAAGGTTTACGACAATTATCCCGTGATCTGGAAAAATCCCGATGCCAAGCCGAAGCTTTGCTTTATGGGATGCCCTCATATGAGTCTGGAACAACTGAAAACCTGGACCGATCGCGTGGAGAGATCCCTTTCTGAAGCAGGTAACAAGAAGGTGGTCATCCCCACCGTATTCACCGCCGCACCGGCTGTAATCCGGGAATTTGAAAAAACGGACTACGCCGCACGTCTGAAGAAGACCGGTGTTATCCTGTCCTATATTTGTCCCCTTATGTACATGAACAATCCCCTGTGCGGAAAGATGCCCGTCATCACTTCCTCCAACAAGCTCCGCACTTATACCACCGCCCGCTATTACACGGACGATGAAATTCTTGACCAGATCACCAAAGGAGGTAAGCAGGCATGAGAGAATTCAAAGGAAGAGTCGTTGCGCCCGGCACTGTAACCGCGGAAGCTGTCGTTTCCCACGGCGGTCTCAACACCCTGGCATCCTTCCAGAAGGCACTGCAGTTCGGCGACAAAAAGGCCACCTGCGGTGACCAGAACAACCCCGATCTGTACGGCAAACAGATGGCCGGAAAGGCACTTTGTCTGCCCCAGACCATCGGCTCCACCACCGGCGGTCTTGTGATCTACTGCGCTTGCTCCATGGGCCGTCAGCCCGCGTGCATGCTTTTCTCCAACCCCATTGATTCTTTGGCAGGCGCCGGCGTAATTCTGGCCGACGTATGGCTGGACGGCGTTCATATGCCCGTTATCGATTCCCTGGGCGATGAGTTTTTGAATTACGTGAAAGACGGTATGACGATCACCGTCAAGGACGACGGCGTGGTCGAAGCAGACTGACCGTCTGCAAGCTAATTTTGAAAAAGGATTTGCATCAAACATTCATGAAGAAAGAAACCTTACACGAAAAGCTCGAATTTGAGAACATTCGGGATCTGGTAGAAAAATCCGCCGAAATGTACGGCGAGAAAGTATATCTTTCCTACCGTAACACAACCTCCAAGGAAATCGAAAAGATCACCTTCCTCCAGTTCCGGGACAGCGTGCGGGCATTGGCCTGCGAAATGCTGGCTATGGGTTGCGCCGGCAAGCACTGTGCGCTGATCGGCAAGCCCAGCTGCGAGTGGGCACTGGTATACTTTGCCGCTCAGTCCATCGGTGCCGTTCTTGTGCCCCTGGATCGGGATTGGCTCCCGGAGGATCTGGCGGAAACCGCCAAGGCCGCACAGGCTGAGTATCTGTTCTGCGAGGAAGAACTGGCAGAAAAAGCCGCCGTAATCGCCGAAAAGGTGTCCCTGGCTGCCCCTGCGGTATTCCTGCTGGCAAAGGACCAAAGCAGAAGCATCGCCGCACTGATCGAAGCGGGCCGCGAGAAATTCACCGCTTCCCCCGAATCCTATTTCGATGCGCCGGTTGATGCGGATAAAATGTCCCTTCTGGTATTTACCTCCGGCACCACCGGCAAGGGTAAGGGCGTAATGCTTTCGCAGAACAACATTCTCTCCGTCATGACGGATATTACCCCCTACATCGATTTCTCAGAAAAGACCGTGGGCGTCCTGCCCCTGCACCACACCTACGGCTCCTCCGTTATGCTGGTAGGTCACGCGATCATAGGCTCGGAGATCTATATCTCCGCCGGTCTGCGCTACATACAGAAGGAACTGCGAGAACAAAAGCCGGGGCACCTGGTCATCGTTCCTTTGTATCTGGAAACCTTCTACCGCAAGATTCTCGCCAACGTGAAGGAAAAAGGTAAGGAAAAACAGCTGTACGCCTTGATCAAGATGAGCAACGCCCTGCGTAAGACCGGTGTGGATCTTCGCCGCAAGCTGTTCAGCGGCGTTCTTGCCGCCTTCGGCGGCGAGGTGCGCACCGTGATTTCCGGCGGTGCTCCCATCAATCCGGAGATTCAGGAATTTTTCGAATCCATCGGCATTACCGTGCTGAACGGATACGGCATCACCGAATGTGCCCCCATCATTGCGGTAAACCGCAGCCGCCGCATCGTTCCCGGAAGCGTCGGCCCTGTTCTGGATATCGATACCGTAAGGATCGATGAGCCAAACGAGGACGGTGAGGGTGAGATTCTGGTCAGCGGTCCCAACGTGATGCTGGGATATTACAACGACGATGCCGCCACGGCGGAAGCCATCACCGCTGAGGGTTATTTCCGCACCGGAGACTACGGCAAGCTGGACGAGAAAAACGTTCTGTACATTACGGGCAGAAAGAAGAATCTGATCATTCTCTCCAACGGCAAGAACGTATATCCCGAAGAGATCGAAAACGTTCTTACCGCTACCCCGGGTGTGCTGGAGATCGTCGTATACGAGGGCCAGAGCCGCCGCGGCATTTCCCACAACGCCATCGTTGCCGAGATTTATCCCGATGCGGAATACCTGGAAAAGAACGGCATCACCGACGTGCAGGCGCACATCAAGCCCTACGTGGATGCGTACAACCGCTCCACCGTTCCCTATAAGAAGATCAGCGTGATCAAGATCCGCAAAAAGGAGTTCCCCAAGAACACCCTGCGCAAGATCATGCGATTCAAGATGGATATGACAATTGACTAATACGGCAAATGCAAAACAGGTGCGGGTTTCCGCACCTGTTTTCATATTTTGCGCAGTATTACGGCATACTGCATCTATGTCCTATTTCAATTATCACGCCACGGCCAAACGGCTTATCGCCGAAGGAAAACTGATCGGATATTATTTTACCGAAAGACACAACGCCATATCTCCTGCACTGGTCTTGCTCTTTGACGATTACCGACACCCCATTATGCCGATCCGGGAGAACCGATGGGCTGAATATCTGCCGCTGTTGCCGGAGGAGATGGAAATAAAATGACCCCCGCCCAGTTTAGCGGCGGGGGAATCTATCACATCTCGTGCCACACAATATCCGGATACCGCATTCCCGCCATGGTTTTGCACCACTCCACCGCAGGAAAGCTGTGGTCGGCAATCACGCCGTAATCCGCATCGCATAGCATCAGATAATAAGCAGGATCCTCCGGCTTTTTTGCGATGGCAAGACAGGCAATCGCCCAGGCGTCCTTCCCTTCCTCCTCTAATTCACCGTAGTCCGCTTTATCCGTATAAAAGAGC
>JBGVKV010000043.1:0-8825 GCA_045123975.1 Eubacteriales bacterium
CCTCGATACCCGTTACGGTGATCGCAAGCGAGCCGTGTGAGATCATGCTCATCGACTGCTCGCATATACTTCACACCTGCCACAACAACTGCGGTTTCCATCAGGCGCTTATATTTAACTTAATGAAGGATCTTGCCACCAAGAGTCTCCGCTTCCACGAGCGGATCGAGATCACCTCCAAGCGATCCACCAGGGAAAAGCTGCTGGCGTATCTGGCGATCCAGGCGAAAGCCGCCGGAAGCGATTCCTTTGAAATTCCCTTTGACCGACAGGAATTGGCGGATTATCTGGAGGTAGATCGAAGCGGACTTTCCGCCGAGATCAGCAAAATGCGTAAAGAGGGAATCCTCGACAGCCAAAAGAATCATTTTACGCTTTTGTGAAATCCGAGGCTTCGCCCTTGATTTCACCGAGGATATGTGGTAAAATGTGTAAAAAGAGTATCCGCCCATAAGCGATCAAGTAAGGAGTATTCTATGAACATCTGGCATGATATCGATCCAAAGCGAATTACCCCGACAGACTTTATGGCATTCATCGAGATCCCCAAGGGCAGCAAGAACAAGTATGAGTTGGACAAGGAAACCGGTCTTGTTATGCTGGACCGCGTTCTGCACACCTCTACCCACTATCCTGCCAACTACGGTATGATCCCCCGCACCTACGCCGATGACTACGACCCGCTGGACGTTCTGGTGCTGTGCTCCGAGCCTTTGCATCCCAGCACGCTGGTTCGCTGCTACCCCATCGGTGCGATCAAGATGCTGGACAACGGCCGTGCCGATGAGAAGATCATTGCGATTCCCTTCAGCGATCCTACCTACAACGTATACCGAGATATTTTTGCTCTGCCCAAGCATACATATACGGAAATGTCCCACTTCTTCGCCATCTACAAGACGCTGGAGAATAAGCAGACCGCCGTGGACGAAACGCTTGGTGCCGATGAAGCCATCGAGATCGTACGCCGTGCCATTGAGCAGTACAACGAGCTGTTTGCGAAGGAAAAGTAAATTCAATACAAAAAACGTGTCACCGCAAGGTGGCACGTTTTATTTTACTCTCAATAGTTTTTGTGTTCCCATAAACAACAAGAGAAAACAGACGATAAATTGCAATTGGGCTTAATAGGTCTTCTCTTCCGTTTCGATGTGTTTACGAATTTCATGTTCATACTTGAGGCAGTATGCATATGCTTCTTCCATACAATCGATAATGCTGTTCCGGCGGTAAAGTGTGTCTATCGTATCCAGTACAGGAGTGCCGTTAACAATCATGTTTTGGAAATAAGGGTAAATGCATCCTCCGTTCTCTCTTGGAAAATACGGATTGAGAGAACTTAATCTGTCATCACTCATGATGGTTTCTACCACCATCTCACTTAATATCCACTTCAACGAAGGAGTCTCATATTCATCATAGTTGTCGCCGAAATGACCATTCCATACATAGAACCAAAAATAGTGAATAACTTCATGAAGTGATAAGCCCAATGCACCTCTTTCGCTGTTCATATAGAACACATCAAAATAACGCTCTTTCAAAAATCGAGGGCAGATGGGATTCAGAATCACATTACCTGTTAAATCATTAAATAAGGTGTGGGCGTCCACCCCAAACGCATCGGAGAGTGCATCTTCGATTTGACCTTTATGGTTCTGGAAATGAGCATTATAACAAATGACCTTTTTTTCGATTTCTTCTTTCAAGTTCTCGTAAATATCCCTGAACACATCATTTAGATACTTGCGCTTCTCGGTGCGATTGCAATTTGTGAGCGCATGCTTATCTACTTGTGGATAGAAATGGAATATAGGTTCTGACCAAAACGGGGTTTCATCCTCTGTCAAAAACAACGAAATACTATCTATCGAGTGGTCATAGCCCGGGTTTTTATATACGATATTCATTCACTACTTACCCTGTCAAATTCTTTATTTATCGAACATGTTCTTATCATCCGGGAACACATTGTCGGATCGGGAATTTGCACAAAAGCGAACCGGGGAGGCTTATGCCTCCCCGGGAAAACTCAGTAATTATTTGTACTTACGCTTTCTTGCCGCTTCCGACTTCTTCTTTCTCTTTACGCTGGGCTTCTCATAGCATTCTCTCTTACGAAGCTCGGCCTGAATGCCGGATCTCTGACATACGCGCTTAAAACGACGAAGCGCGGTGTCCAGTGATTCATTTTCTTTAACTCTGATCTCTGCCATCCATATCCCTCCCTTCGGTTACGGAACATGAGACATTATTATCTCTAAGGTATTATACTACTATCCCATTGGCTTGTCAAGAACATTTTTCCGTTTCCACGGGATTTTCGTAAAATTATTTAGCAACGATATTAAGGATCTTGCCGGGAACGTAGATTTCCTTGACAATGGTCTTGCCGTCCAACAGAGCCGCGATCTTCTCGTCTGCCTTGGCGGTAGCGATAGCATCGTCCTGCTTTGCATCGGCGGCGATGCGGATGGTGCTCTTCACCTTACCGCAGATCTGCACGGCGATCTCCACCGTTGCGTCCTGGGTCTTGGCCTCATCGTACTCCGGCCAGGGAGCTACAGCGCACAGGCCCTTGTTGCCCAGTGCTTCCCACATTTCCTCACAGATGTGAGGTGCGAAGGGACAGAGCAGACGTACGAATACGCCCAGCTCATCCTTCGTCAGGGAGCCGTGCTCGTAGATGCCGTTGATAAGGGTCATCATGGCAGCGATGGCGGTGTTGAACTTCATATCCTCGATATCCTGGGATACCTTCTTCACGGTCTTGTGAACAAGCGAGGTAATGGCCTCGGTTTCACCCGTGCCGGATACCAGATCGGACAGACCGGCCACACGCTCCAGGAAACGCTTGCATCCCTTCACGCTGTTCTCGCTCCAGGGAGCGGCAGAGGCGTAATCGCCCATAAACAGGGTGTACACACGAAGAACGTCGGCGCCGTATTCGTCCACTACGTCGTTAGGATCCACCACGTTACCCTTGGATTTACTCATCTTCTCGCCGTCGGGACCGAGGATCAGACCCTGTGCGGTACGCTTTGCGTAAGGCTCGTCCACCGGCACTTCGCCGATATCGTACAGGAAACGGTGCCAGAAGCGGGAGTAGATCAAGTGACGGGTTACGTGCTCCATACCGCCGTTGTACCAGTCAACGGGGAGCCAGTACTTCAGATTCTCCTGGGATGCGAAGGCATTCTCGTTCTTCGGATCCGTGTAACGGAGGAAGTACCAGGAAGAGCCTGCCCACTGGGGCATGGTATCGGTCTCACGCTTGGCGGGGCCGCCGCACTTGGGACAGGTGCAATTCACGAAGGATTCGATCTTGGCCAGGGGGCTCTCACCGCCCTCGCCGGGTGCGAAGTTCTCCATGTTGGGCAGACGGAGCGGCAATTCCTCATAGGGAACGCCTACCATACCGCAAGTCGGGCAATGCACGATCGGAATAGGCTCACCCCAGTATCTCTGGCGGTTGAAGGCCCAGTCCTTCATCTTAAACTGGATGCCGCGCTCACCGATGCCCTGCTCGGACAGATACGCGATCATCTTGGTAATGGCTTCCGCCTTGGTGGCGATGCCGTTGAGGAAGCCGGAATTGACCATCTCACCGTCGCCGGTGTAGGCTGCTTCCTCAATGTTGCCGCCGCGGATAACTTCGATAATATCGATGCCAAACTTCTTAGCGAAGTCGTAGTCACGCTCGTCGTGGGCAGGCACTGCCATAATGGCACCGGTGCCGTATCCCATCATTACGTAGTCGGAGATGTACACGGGGATCTCCTTGCCGTTGGCAGGGTTGATCACCGTCAGGCCGTCGATGCGCACGCCGGTCTTATCCTTCACCAGCTGGGTACGCTCGAACTCGGTCTTCTTGGCGCATTCTTCCTTATAGGCATCCAGATCGGCGATGTTGGCGATCTGAGAACGGTACTTCTCGATGACGGGATGCTCGGGCGCGATAACCATGAAGGTTACACCGAACATAGTGTCGGGGCGGGTGGTGTAAATACGGAGGAAATCGTCGCTGCCGCTGATGCGGAAGTTGGCAAAAGCACCCTCGGATTTGCCGATCCAGTTCTCCTGCTGGAGCTTGATATTGGGCAGATAATCCACCTTGTCCAGGCCGCCCAGCAGCTTGTCCGCATACTCGGTGATCCGCAGATACCAAACGTCCTTGGACTTCTGTACGATATCGCTGTGACAGATATCGCACTTACCGCCCTGGGAATCCTCGTTGGAGAGGACTACCTTACAGTGGGGGCAGTAGTTTACCAGAGTCTTGGCACGGAACACCAGACCCTCGTCGAACATGCGGCGGAAGATCCACTGCGTCCACTTGTAGTAATCTTCTTCGGTGGTATCCACTACGCGATCCCAGTCGAAGGAGAAGCCTACCCGCTTCAGCTGGGAGGTGAACTTCTCGATGTTCATATCGGTTACCTTGCGGGGATGGATGCCGGTCTTGATGGCATAGTTCTCCGTAGGCAGGCCGTATGCGTCAAATCCGATAGGGAACAAAACGTTGAATCCCTGCATACGTCTCTTGCGGGATACAACCTCCAGACCGGAATATGCCTTGATATGACCTACGTGCATACCGGCTCCGCTGGGATAAGGGAACTCAACGAGACCGTAGAACTTCGGCTTGCTGTGATCCTCGGATGCGTGGAAAACACCTTCGTTTTCCCATCTGTCCTGCCATTTTTGCTCAATGGCCTTAAAATCGTACTTCATGCTGTTTCCTCTGTATATTTTCAAAAAATCTTAGTCTTGTTGATTGACTGCTGCACTTGCCAACGGCAAGTGCCCTTGCCCGCTGTATTATGTTTACAGCTAACCGTATGGCAACCCAGACTGCACCTCGGAGAATTTTCCGTCAGGGAAATTCTCGGGAGCGGGGTGGATGTGCAACGCTCCCGCTAAAGAGCATCCCCGCTCAGTCCTCCGTCAGCAACTCGGAAATATCCTGCTCGCTGGTGCCCTCGTACAGCTTCTCCAGATTGTAGAACTCTCTGGCATCCCGGCTGAATACGTGCACCAGAACGCAACCGTAGTCGATCAGTACCCAACCGCCGTTGCCTTTTCCCTCCGTATGATTCGGAGTGATGCCGCACAGCGACAGCTTATACTCCACCTCATCGGCAAGAGAACGGATCTGCGTGCTGGAGGTACCGTTACAGATAACGAAATAATCTGCCAGGATCGTCTGCTTCTCCGTGTGGAGCAGACGGATATTCCGCGCCTTTTTGCTGTCCAGAACGGTAACCGCGTATTTGGCGATCTCCTCGGGAGTAGCATCGGGCGTCAGCGGAGGCTGCTCAGTCACGGGAGTATCGATGATTTTGTTTTCTTCCATTGTGTATATCCTTTCCGAGATGGGGGATTACTCCTCATCCGTTGTTTCTGCATTAGTTTCTGCCGGTGTTTCTGTTTTGGGTTCTTCTTTTTTAGACTTTGTGGGGATGTTGATGGAGCCGTCCTGGATTTCCTCTGCCGTATATTCGTAGAGATATGCGGCCTTATCTGCCATATAGGCCTCGTGAATCGCATCGGACTCCGTATTGGTGAACACACGGGACTTGTCGAAGATAGAATCGGTGATGTCCTCGGTGTAGATGTTGAAGCAATCGTTGATGATCTGCAAGGTGGCCGCGCGGTTGATGACGTAAGAGCCGCCAGCGTAGTCACCGGGCACCGTCAGCATACGGACGTTGGAGAAGTCCACGCTGAGGGCATTTTTACCGAAATAAATAAAATCGGTGGCGGGAATATCCGTGGTGAGGTTCTTGATCACCTCGTTGACCAGCGTGTTCAAAACGGACATATTGGTCAGGCTGATGGAGTTCTTGACCTTCTCAAGGAAGGCAGTCATAAAGATCTTCTGTGCGTTCACACGGCCGATATCCGCCTGCACGAATCCCTCACGGAAACGGACAAATCCTTCCGCATCCTCACCGTTCAGGTGAGCCGGTCCCTTCTTCAGGTGGATATGCAGATCCTGTACCGGATCGTCGTAATCCATATCCGTCGGGATATACACGTCCACACCGCCCACGGCGTTGACGATATTAACGAATCCGTCCAGATCCAAAACCGCCGTGTAATGGATCTTGATGCACAGACTCTGCTCCAGAATCCGGGCGAATTTACTCGCCGCTACCGCAACAGGCTTGGAATCACCGCTGTAGTACGCACGGTTCACGTAGGCGGAGAACTGCACGTTCAGCTGATTCTTGTTGGTATCACCCACGTAATAGGTATCGCGAGGCAGCTGCATAATGGTGATTTTTCCCGTTTTTACATCGTAGTTGACCAGCATGATTACGTCTGCCAGGCTGGCGGCACGGTCATGACCGATCAAAAGGAAGTTATACACCTCTTCCCGCGCCACGTAGGCGGGAGCAGACGGGCCTGGATCCACGGGAAGATCGCCCACACCCGGATTGTCCGGAGTATCCCCCGTAGACGGAGGATCAATCGGATCCGTGGAAAACGGAAGGTCTTCGTTCGGGCGGGACGCCGGCTTATACAACCACACCAAAGCGGCTGCCAGAACGGTGATTGTCAGAAGCAGGACCGCGATCACCACAATCAGCGTGGCATGCGGGGCTGCGTGATATGTGTTTTTCATTTTCTTCATAGCATATATCAAACTGCCAACAGGCAGTACTACTCCCTCATATAGGATCAGACCTGCTTCAAGCTCTCCAGTCTGTCAAGAAAACAGTTACGGGCCAAAACGGTGTCAGCGCAAATCGGCTCCCCGTCCCGTATCAGATTCTGTATAGTCAAATCAAAGGACAAAACCATGGTTTTGCAAAAATGAATCGTTTGGCCGAGCTGGTCTTCCCCGTCGGGCATCTCACCCCAGAAGTAGTCCCGCAGCGTTACACAGTCGTGGAACGTGCGGCTCGGCTCAATGTAATCGGCCAGATATACGATAGCGGAGAACAAGCTCATCCGATCGCATCCTGTGGTGTGCCAACGGATGCCGGAAAGGATCTCCTCATCCACCGTATCGGCGAAATCACGCCGGGCCAGCGCGGCCGCTGTAATAGCGTGAAACACTTTTGGGGAGGCCACGTCCCCAGCATTCAACATTATACCAAACTCCTCACAGTATTGCAACTGTTTTTCCAGAGGAGCACGCTTCGTAATATCGTGTAAAAGGGCGGAAATGCGAAGCTTTCCGATCTTATGGGGAAGGTATACCGCACCGATACGGGCGGCTTCCTCTTCCACCTCCAGGGTGTGACTGTACCGTTTCTCCTTCAGGTACGGTTTAATGCGCTCGCGCAATTCTCGCAAGCCATCCGGATGAATTGAAATCTCCATAAAACAAGCCCTTACTTTTGATACAAGTTACTTGGGAAGTTCGATCTTTTTCTTCTTTTTGGAGGGGCGGTACAAAACGAACCGACGGCCCACCACGGCAACCACGTCGGCGCCGGTGGCCTCTGCCAACTCATCCGCCGCTTCCCGTGCGGTAACCGGCGCGGTTTCGAGAGCAGACATCTTGATCAGTTCTCTTGCTTCCAAAGCATTATCCACGGAGGTGATCAATTCCTCACCCACACCGCTTTTTCCCACCTGCATGATGGGATCCATCGTATTGGCCATAGAGCGCAGAAACGCTCTCTGCTTGCTACTTAACATACGTTATCCTCAATTCTCAAACAAATTCAGAAATTGGCGGCAAAAGGCACGCATCGCCACGCCGCGATGGCTGATCGCATTCTTCTCGTCAGCGGGAAGCTCCGCGAAGGTACATCCCTTTTCCGCCACGTAAAACAGGGGATCGTAGCCGAAGCCGGAGTTTCCGCGCAAAGCCCGCAGAATCGTGCCGCGGCACTCACCGCGCACCACAAATCCGGCAAGGCCGTCTTTTTCGGTGCGGACTTCCTCGGGGATCTCCACGGCGTATTCCTTAGGGAACACGCAGGCCACCGCCGACACAAAGGCGGCTCCCCGCTTCTCATCGGGAACGGTGTGCAGCTCCGTGAGAAGCTTTTCGTTATTTTTGGCGTCATTCGTCCCCTCGCCGCCGTAGCGGGCAGAGTAAATACCGGGTGCTCCCCCCAGCGCATCCACACTCAAGCCGGAATCGTCGGCGATGCCGATGTATCCGAGCTTGGCGGGCACGGAGGCCTTGATCCACGCATTTTCATCAAAGGAGGTGCCGTCCTCCACGATCTCCTCGGTATATCCGATGTCGTCCAGGGACAAAACCTCTATATGCATAGACGAATGCTGGGCCAATAATGTTTCCAGTTCTTTGATTTTTTTGGCGTTCCGGGAAGCAAGTACGATTTTCATACAGGATTCTCCCCGTCACCCTCAAACAGCGCATCCACAAACATGGCGGAGTCAAAGGGCTGCATATCTTCCATCTGCTCGCCCACGCCGATGAACTTCACCGGGATGCCCAGCATTTTCTTGATGGAGAACACAGCACCGCCCTTGGCGGTTCCATCCAGTTTGGTCAGAATCAAACCCGTGATCTCGGCCGCATGCATAAATTCCTTGGCCTGGATCACCGCGTTCTGTCCCGTGGTGGAATCCAGCACCAGCAGGGTCTCCCTGGACACGCCGGGCAATTCCCGACGGATCACGCGGTCGATCTTGGCAAGCTCATCCATGAGATTCTTTTTGTTATGCAGACGGCCGGCCGTATCAATGATCAGCACATCGGCCCCCCGCTTTTTGGCGGCACCGGCCGCGTCAAACACCACCGCCGCAGGATCGCCGCCCTCGTTCTGGCGAATCAGATCCACGCCGGCACGGTCACACCAGACGGCCAACTGATCGATGGCAGCGGCACGGAA
>JBGVKV010000044.1:0-6792 GCA_045123975.1 Eubacteriales bacterium
CCTCACGCAGAAATTCTTAAGATTGCTCAGGATATTCTCGCAGCAAAGAATATCACCTTGAAGATCGTTGAGTTCACCGACTACGTACAGCCCAATAACGTGGTTGAAAGCGGTGAAATCGATGCCAATTACTTCCAGCATACCCCCTATCTGGATGACTTCAATAACGAAAACGGAACCCACATCGTGTCCGTTGCTTCCATCCATGTGGAGCCTCTCGGCCTGTACGGCGGCAAGCAGAGCTCTCTGGACGCAATTAAGAACTGATAAATCACATACGTCGGCTGTACTATGCGGCCGGCGTATGTCTATGTGGAGTACATATGATTGAGATAAAGAATCTGTCCAAGTCCTTTTCTACAACCGACGGAGTTGTGGACGCTCTGCGGGACGTGTCCCTGACCATTCGCGATGGAGACATCTATGGCATCATTGGAATGAGCGGTGCAGGAAAGAGCACTCTGGTCCGCTGTATCAATATGCTGGAGCGCCCCACCGAGGGAAGCGTGATCATCAACGGACAGGATATCGGTGCCCTGAAGCCTGCGGCCCTGCGTGAATTGCGCCGCAGTGTGTCCATGATCTTCCAGGGCTTCAATTTGCTGATGCAGAGAACCTGCCTGAAGAATATATGCTTTCCTATGGAATTGGCAGGTGTCAAAAAGGCAGATGCCGTAAAACGTGCCAAGGAGCTTCTGGAAATTGTGGGCTTGCCGAATAAGGCGAATGCCTATCCGGCCCAGCTGTCCGGCGGTCAAAAACAACGAATTGCCATCGCCCGCGCGTTGGCGAGCGATCCTAAGGTTCTTCTGTGCGACGAGGCCACCAGCGCCCTGGATCCCCAGACAACCCATTCCATTCTGGAATTGATTCGCGAAATTAACGAAAAGACCGGCATCACCGTGGTGATCATTACCCATCAGATGAGCGTGGTGGAGGAGATCTGCAACCGCGTGGCGATCCTGGATGACGGCCGTGTGGCCGAGGAAGGGGAAGTGTCAGCCATTTTCTCCCGCCCCCAGTCGTCTGCCGCCAGAAAATTGGTGTTCCCGGACAGCGAGCCCGTTGGGGTGGAATTCCACGGCGTTGAAAGACGCATCCGTGTTGTGTTCAACGGTGCAGTAGCCACCAGCGCTCCTTTGATTACGCGAATGGCACTCGATACGCAGATCGCGGCGAACATTCTCAGCGCATCCACTAAGTGTATCGGTAATAAGATGTACGGAAATATGCTGCTCGGCGTGCCAGCCGATGAGACCACCGTTCAGGCTGCTATTGAGTATCTGCGAAGCGCAGAGGACGTTTGGGCAGAGGAGGTGACCCCTAATGCTGAATAATGCGTTTACGCCCGAAGCTATTCGGGAAGCGGTAGATATTTTCCTGACGGAATTTCCTCTTGCCATTTGGGAAACACTGTACGTAACGGTTCTTGCTACGTTCTTTGCCATTGTACTTGGTTTGCCTCTGGGCGTCCTCCTTGTTATAGGAGAGAAGGACGGTGTCCTCCCCTTACCGGCTTGGTTTATGCAGACATTGAACGTTCTGATCAATCTGCTTCGTTCCGTTCCGTTTTTGATTATGATGATTCTCGTGTTCCCCTTGACCCGTGCTATTGTTGGCACGGTCGTAGGAACCGTTGCATCCATCGTTCCGCTGGTGATTGCCGCATTCCCCTTTGTGGCCCGATTGGTGGAGGGAAGTCTCCGTGAGATTGATCCCAACATTATTGAGGCCGCACAGAGTATGGGTGCTTCGCCCTTGCAGATCGTTGTAAAGGTGATGCTGCCCGAAAGCGTGCCGTCCCTTATTTCCAATGCGGCTATCGCTTTGACCACAATTCTTGGCTATTCCGCTATGAGCGGCGTGCTTGGCGGCGGCGGTCTGGGAAAGATTGCCATCAACTACGGTTATCACCGCTATAAATATCTTGTCATGCTGATGGCAGTGGTGCTTCTTGTGCTGATGGTGCAGATATTCCAGACCATCGGTACCAAATGGTCGCTCCGCTCGGACAAGCGCCTGCGGAAATGAACGGGTAAATTGCTTATAGGCAACTACTTGACATCGCAGGAAAAAAACAGTATAATAACCTTGGAAAAAATTTATATAAGCGAGGTATAGTTATTATGAACAGCGTTATGATACGTCTTTCTTCCATTCAGGATGTTCGTACTTTTGTAGATATTGTTACCAAGTATAATATCGATATCGACTTGTCCAGCGGACGTTACGTCGTAGATGCAAAGTCCATTATGGGTATTTTCAGCCTGGATCTTCCGAACCCCATCAAGCTGTCTGCTCAGACCGACAAAGAGGATGAGGTAAAGGCACTTCTGGACGACCTGAAGGCGTTCATCGTAGAGGAATAATTCAAACGCAACAAAAAGGGAGACAGTACCGTTATCGTCTGTCTCCTGTTTTTTGTGGCTATACGTTTCCAATCAAATCGCTTATTACGTCACCCAGTGTACAGGGAGTGACGTGTCCGGTCACTATGGCGGAAAAGATACATTCGGCTTCATCCGCATTGCGGGTGATATCGTGTATCATGTGAAAATCTGCCGAATGATTTGCTTCATTTGCCAGAACGCCGATAGTATAATGACAGTGGTCGGGGCAGTGTATTTTCATAAGTACAGTTGTCAGGTGTAAGGCATCGGTCACGAATTCGGAGGAGATTTGCACCGTCTCACTTTCCAAAATCGTCTGTGTTTCTGTGGTGTACATCATAATACGCCTTTCTGTAATTCTTAAAGGAATCGGTACGGTGTCAGTTAAGAAACGGTATGTCGTTGATTGTGCCAAACATATTATACCACAGCGTGTTTTGGGCGAAGATTAAGAAGAAGCGGACGAATATTCATTCGTTTTGACAAAAATTTACGGTGAAATATTGAACGAAGCGGATCGGCTGTCCTTGTTTTTCGGTAAATAACGGCGTATTATTTATACTTTGATAAATTATTTTAAGAATTCAGTGGCGAAAAATTGGCGAAAATAATTTATTTGTGGAAAAATACCTGTAAATCTATGGAATTCCACCATATATCGCATACATGAAATCATATAGGATGAATATTACATTGTTTTATGCATAAGGTTGGCGAAATATGAAACGAAATGACCTATATTGTTCCACGGGGACTACGGTCTCCCGACGGAATGGATACAATTTTCATCTGGTAACGAGTTTGTTTCCTCATCTGCAGGAGCAGGGAATTATCGACGGTGCGGAATTTATGATGATTCCTGCGTATTATCCGCAGATGAAGGACGTTGCCGATGAATGGCTCGGTGAGGGATTGACGTTTCCCGTAATCCATTGTGAGAAAGAAGTGGGAACCCTTTTGTCCAATGCAGGAACTGCGATGGCAAACGGTGAGGTTGAGGCGGCAGATCGTCTTCTTCTTCAAGCACTGGACGATTTTAAGAAAAATTGCGAGATGGGAGCTATGGTCAGCAGTCAACGGATGGTGTTCCATCTTTGGGGCGGTCTGGACTCCGACAGTCACGTAGGGTATAATATTTCGGTTTTACCGCAGCTTGCGGAGATTGTCCGTCCATACGGTATTCGTCTGTTGATTGAAAACGTTCCCTGTACGACCAATGACCCTTTGACCAACTGGGAATCCATGTCTGCGCATTTTGACAAGTGTGGGCTGATCTTTGATACCAGATTCGGCTTTTTTCATCGGCAGATCGAGAAAATCTGGCAGGCAGATGATATTTATCCCCGCATTGAACACTTGCATATCGGTGATATTCGCGGTGAGGAAAAGGACTTTACCACCCTGCGGCCAATTTATCATCCCTGTGAGGGCATGGTGGACTTTCAATCCGTTGCTAAACGTCTTCGGGAGGTGGGATACAGTGGCACTGTTACGCTGGAATCTCCGGTTGCCACCGACGGAGGCGCGGACGGCGAGAAACTGAAAGCCAGCCTTATATACATACGGAATTTGTTCTCGAACCAATAAGGGCGCCAGATGGCGCCCTTATTTATTGTATTCCGAAATTTCCCGTCAATGGATCTTCAAACAGCGGAATCTGCGGCGGGACAAACGTAAAGACGATAAAGCACAATCCGATCAGACAAAGTGTAACGAACGCAAGCTTTGGATGGCCGCACCGAATGCTCTGTTTCACGTAGAGACGGTTTTCCAATAGATAGGCAGCTGCCGCAGCGACGAAGAATATGGCGATGTTGATCCAATCGGGTGATTTGCCGAATACACCGTTGTATGTGTAAAACAGTACGGGGATGGCGGTCAGCCCTGCGGCCATGCCGAGTAGCTTAACGCACCAGAAATCCTTACGGTCATGAAAATAGCGATATTGTATCAGTCCGTAAACGAACATGGGAAAGAACAACAGCTTCATATGCTCCCAGGTGGATTCGTTGACTCCGGAAAAGGGAGCGGCCCATAGACTTTGGCCTGACCAGTCGTATAGAAAATGCAGCAATGTTCCGCCCAGGGAAGTTACTGCGAATCCCATAAGCTGCCATAGAGATATGGATCGTTTCATAGTCACCATCCTGTACATTCTTTGTGCTTCAGTATATGTGCGCACGGGCGGGCATATGCATGGTGAGGCTGCAATAATCCGTAAATTTCCCGTATTTTGATGACATTTGCTGAAGTATATGCTATAATGGATAAAAATAGGAGGGAGGTCCTGTTATGACTGTTAAATGGATTATTCTTTTGCTCGCTTTGCTGGGCAGTGTATACTCTATCGTATTGGAGGTCGTTCGCTACCGCTCTGCCAACAATCCGACTCCGGACAACGTATCGGATGTGTACGACGCGGAAACCTATCAGACCTGGAAGAAATACAGTGCGGAGCATTGCCGGCTGAATCTGATTTCCGCCGCAATCACCGGTATTCTGACGCTGGCGCTGCTTGCCACCGATGTGTACGCCGCTTTTGCGGCGTTGTTCCCCTCGGGCATCTATTGGCAGTTGTTTGCCGTAGTACTTTTTGAAACCGTGGTGGGAGCTATTGCAGGCTTTGTTCAGAGCTATATCAGCACTATGGTCATTGAGCAGAAGTACGGATTCAATCGATCCACGATGAAAACGTTCCTCTTTGATCGTCTCCGCGGACTGATCCTTGGATTGATTCTGTCCCTTGGTTTGGTTGTGCTGATCGCATTGTTCTACACCTGGCTTGGCGGTTGGATGGTCGTCTTGTTTGCGGCCGTAGTGTTCTGCATTACCTTGGCTATTTCTTTCCTATATCCCATATTCAGCCGCATCGGCAATAAGTTTGTGCCCCTTGAGGATGGCGAATTGAAGGACCGTCTTATGGATCTTCTGACGAGCCACGGCTATCATGTCAAGGCCATCGAGGTGATGGACGCATCCCGCCGCACTACGAAACTGAACGCTTATTTCACCGGAATCGGTAAAATGAAGACCATCGTTTTGTTTGATAATCTGGTAAACGCTATGAGCCCCGATGAGATCTGCGCAGTATTCGCCCACGAGCTGGGCCACGGATTGAACAAGGACGTGACCAAGATGCAGATCATGAACGTGGGAAATCTGGTTCTTATGGCGCTTGTCGCTTGGTTCACCGTCCGTGATCCCGCGCTTCATTCGGCCTTTGGATTTGCCGAGGTAAACTACGGCTTTGCTTATATCCTTATGGGTGTGATCCTGAATCTGATCCAGCCGCTCACCGGTATCCTTACCAACGCGTACAGCCGTAAGGCCGAATACCGTGCGGACCGACAGGCGGTGAAGGAGGGTTACGGCCCGGCAATGATTACCGCGCTGAAGAAGCTGGCCAAGGATAATTTTGCTCATCTGGCACCTTCTCGCATCAACGTAGTGCTGGAGTACAGCCATCCGCCGCTGAGCGAGCGTATTGCCGCGGTTGAAAAAACAATCCGTTCCTGATACGGTGCAGTGCGTATGAATATGTTTTACAAAAAATATGCCCGGAGAATTCTTTGGAGCATCGTTGGAATATTTACGGCGATTGCCATTTTGTGCGGTGCGTGTCTTGCCTTTTTGCTCGATTGCTATCATGCCGATTGGACGGCCATAGAGACGTTTTCTGCAGCGGACGATATTCAGCCCCGGAGTGTCGGTAATACCGTCGTATTCGCCCCGCAGGAGGCTACGGCGGGATTCATATTTTATCCCGGCGCGAAGGTGGAGCACGAGGCGTATTTCCCGCTGATGGAAGCCTGCGCGGCTCAAGGAATATTGTGCGTGCTTGTGGAGATGCCTCTGTATTTCCCGCTGATCGACGGTGATGCTGCCGAAGGAATCCCCGCTATGTACCCGCAGATTGAGAGGTGGTATATCGGCGGACATTCGCTGGGCGGATATGCCGCATCCGGCTATGTAGCGGCTCGTACTGACGTGTATGACGGACTGGTTCTGCTGGCCTCCTATTCCTCCGCCGATCTGACAAACACCGATTTGTCCGTGCTGACGATATACGGCACGGAAGATCAGATTATGAATCGTGAACGGTATGCTGATGGGCTGACTAAACTGCCCGGCGATTTTACGGAAGTGATTATCGAAGGCGGATGCCACGCATACTTCGGTATGTACGACGGACAGGACGGCAGTGAGCTGCTTCCCGTAACCAATGAAGAACAGCTGTATTTGACGTCCCGCGCCATTGCGGACTTTGTAAATGCTCGCGAATAAAAAAAGCGCTCCGAATAATCGGAGCGCTTTTTCTGCGCATACTGTTTTACAGATCGTCTGCCAAGACCTTTCGTTTTTTCCATATTCCCGACAGAAAGTATATCATACTGGGGATAGC
>JBGVKV010000045.1:0-9508 GCA_045123975.1 Eubacteriales bacterium
CGGTTTGTAGTCGTCCAGTTTCAGTTTGTTGTACTGCTTTGTGAAATAGTCAAGCATCTCGCGCATCGTTTTATTGTAATCACGAAGTTCCATGTGATTGTACGCATCAAAATAAATATGCTTGGCATTCTCGATCCGCTCATCCATGCCGTCCATCCTGCCCAAGCGGTGCATACAGGCCGCAATGTCCAGAAGAGTTATGGCATGATTGGCATGTGTGCCGCCGATGGGATAGGCATCATATCCCTGCTTGTCGGGATACATGAACCGCTCGATCACGTCCACACTTTCCCGGAAGGAAATCATGGCGTTTGCATAATCCTCCATCTCAAAATAGCGGAGTCCGATTGTCCAGCATGCAATGAAAAACTCCTGCCATTCGATATCTTTCAGAGCCTTGGCCTCCTTCATTCCCTCATCGCCCTTAATATAACTGGCGGAAAGACGCATCCTATCCTGCAGCATGTAGGGATACATATACGGTAGAGTTTCAATAATCTTCCTAATATCTTCGTAATGATCTTCCCCTTTTTCCCGTTCCAGATACGTGTATATATGGATCATATTCGCCTTTGTTCGGCAAGTGCAGAAAACATCCTGGGACACGCTGATAATATGACTCCCCAACTCAAATGCTTTGTTGATGATATCATCTCCGCGATCTACGTTGTAGGCATACAACTGAAACAATTCGGTTTTGAGCTGTACGGAAGCAGGATAGAGTTTCAATCCGTCCAGCAAAATCTGCTCAGCCTTCTCAAAATTGCCCCAAAAATACTTGTTAGATTCCAGGCGAATATCTTCGATTTCCCTGTCTATATTCTTTACGTCAAAATCGAACAACTCGTCAAGAGATACCTTAAAAAATCCCGCCAGCGTGGGAATCATCGTCATATCGGGATAGGATGCCCCCATTTCCCACTTGGATACGGCCTGCGGGGATATATTCAATGCAGATGCTAACTGCTCCTGTGTGAGATTTGCCGCTCTGCGCAACTCACGGATTTTATTTCCGAGATTCATAGTATTTTCTCCTTTGGCATTGTATCGGAGGCGCCTTCCTTGAGTATAGTATAACACGCTCCACAATCAAATGCAAACACCCCGTTCTTGAGTTTTTCCAACCGTTGGTTGCGGCGGTTGAGAAAAATTAAGGGCACCCGCGCGGGTGCCCTTTTTACTTACTTCTTGTCGATAACGTGTACGTCCAGCTGGTCGAAGGGAATCTGGATCTTGAACTGATCGAAGGCACGCTTCACATCCTCGTTCAAGTCAAAGAGCACAGTCCAGTAGTTGCCGTTTGCGCACCATACGCGCAGACGGAATTTCAGAGCGGATGCGCCCTGCTCCACCAGCATCACGCTGGGTGCGGGATCCTGCAGCACCATGGAATGATTGGCGGCGGTAGCCATCAGCACCTTGCGCACCAGATCCATATCCGCGTCATAGGCCACACAGAAATCCAGGTCCACACGGCGGGTATCGTGGCGGGAGTAATTGAGGATAGAGGAGTTCATCAGGGATCCGTTGGGGATCACCACGGAATTGTTGTCGCCCGTAGTCAGGGTGGTATAGAACAGTCCGATATCCACCACGGTGCCGGTATATGTACCGTTGGTAATGCAGTCGCCGATGCGGAAAGGACGGAACAGAATGATCATAATACCGCCGGCAATATTGGACAGCCCGCCCTGCAAAGCCAGACCGATGGCCAGGCCGATGGCGCTGATAGCGGCGATGATGGAAGCGGTGGGAATATTGAGCAGGCCGCAGATGGTCACCACCACCAAAAGGCTGATGGACCAGCGGATCAGATTGCCAAACAGATTACGGATGGTCACGTCCATCTTCTCGTTGGCCTTGGCTTCTTTGAATTTATTGGACAGAATCTTCGCAAGACGAAGGCCCACAACCAATACAACGATTACGCCCAAAATCCGCAGGATGATGTCCAGGGACGCCTGCGCCAGGGTATTCAGAAATTCACTCATACGATTCTCCTTATTCAGTACAGAATTTTACAAAAGATATTATACTGCAATATGTCTCCGCCGTCAAGAGTTGTCTTTTAGGCATTTGTCGAGAAGTTCCCCGATCAACCGGCGGTAGCCTGCGTTATCCTGCAGATAACTGAGGCCGTGATCCGCCTCGGGCACGGAGAAGAAGGTAATATCGATCTTGTCCTTCACTGCCCCGTAGATCTCCTCTGCCATACGGTGCGGCACGAAGGAATCCGCCTGACCGTGGGCCAGAAGCACAGGCACCTTGGCGTGAGCCAGGGTCTCGGCACAGTTCACGTCGGAAAAGCCGAAGCCGTGCCGGATGCGGCAGTACAGATCGGTCATATGTACCAGCGGGAAAGGCGGCAGATGAAACCACTCCCGAATGATCTTGTCAAAGATTCCCCGCATGGAGGTGTATCCGCAGTCGGCGATGATGCCCTTTACGTTTACGGGCAAATCCAGAGCCGCGGCGGCCATAACGGTGGCGGCACCCATGGACAATCCGTCCAGGATCACGGGAACGCCGGGGAATTCCTTCTCCAGAAAACAGGCCCAGTCCCGCACGTCGTACCGTTCTCTCACACCGAAGGTGATCAGATCTCCCTCACTGGCCCAATGGGCCCGTTGATGGATAATGAAGCACCCCAGATTCATCTCCAGCATCTCTTTCGTGGAGATGGAAAAATCCAGAAGGGGACCGGAACGGTATCCGTGTGCCAGCAAAATAATGGCACGGGGGGATTCTCCCTCAGGGGGAAAATAATCCGCTGCCAGCTTCAGCCCGTCGTAAGAGATGGTATAAAAGCGCCGGCCTCTTTCGTGGTAGGTATCGTACATCCACTGCTCGCCCTTTACGATGGCGTCGCCCCATCCGTTGGGATTGAAGGGCACGCCGTCCACCAAACGGGGCTCGCTGGGCCGCTTCGCCCACGGGTCCCGATATTCCTTACTCCACGGGAAAGGGCGGCGGCTCAGACCAAAGCGGTACATATAGGCGGCACCGCCGATCAGCACAAGCAAGAGAAGCGCCGGCACCCCGAAGAGGATCCACAGCCAGATCATGCCTCGCCACCGCCTTCCAGCATAGAGAGGAACTCTGCCTCGGTGATGATGCGCACGCCCAGGGCGTTGGCTTTATCCAATTTAGAGCCGGCCTTCTCGCCGGCCAGAACGAAGTCTGTCTTCTTCGACACGGAGGAGGATGCCTTACCGCCCCGCAGGCGGATCATCTCCGATGCCTCATCCCGGGAGAGGGTGGGCAAGGTGCCCGTCAAGACAAAGGTCTTGCCCTCGAAAATCCGGGGCAATACTTCTCCGCTCTTGGGAAGAGCGGTCTTGACGCCGGCGGCCTGCAGCCGATCGATCAGATCCCGTGTTTCCGGCAGAGCAAAATACTCCCGCACAGCGGCGGCGGTCACAGCGCCGATATCCGCGATCTCGCAAAGCTGTTCCTCCGTAGCATCAAACAGCGCCTCCACGGAGCCGAAGTGATTGACGATAGACGCCGAGGCAATCTCGCCCGTATGGCGGATGCCCAAGGCATACAGAAGCCGCGCGGCACCGGCTTCCCTGGAAGACTCGATGGCGGCGATCAGATTCTCCGCCGATTTCTCGCCCAGTCGGGGAAGAGCGGCCAACCGTTCCTTCGTCAAGGTATAGATATCCGCCGGGTCGGTGATCAAATTCTCGGAAAGAAGCAGTCCCACGATGCGGGGGCCCATACCGTCGATACCCATTGCCCCCTTGGAGGCGAAATGGATCAGCCGCCGCTCCAACTGCGCGGGACATGCGGGATGGATACAGCGCAAAGCACCCACGGCGCCCTCCGTCGCGGAATCGGATTCCTCCTCATCCAATCGGTCGAAGATCAGCTTTCCACCGCAGGAGGGGCACACCTGGGGTACGGCCAGCTGTGTCTCACTGCCACTCCGCTTGGACGCCACGCTGCAGACGATCTCGGGGATAATATCTCCCGCCTTCTGGACGATGACCGTATCGCCGATGCGGATATCCCGCTCCCGGATAATATCCAGATTGTGAAGAGTAGCCCGGGACACGGTAGTGCCCGCCAGGCGCACGGGGGCAAGCTCCGCCGCCGGCGTCAGAACGCCGGTACGGCCGATCTGGAAGGTGATTCCCAATAGCTTTGTTTCCTTCTGCTCGGGGGGATATTTATAGGCAACCGCCCATTTGGGCGTGCTGCTGCCCTCGCCCAAAATCTTTCTTTGGGCAAGAGAATCGATTTTGATCACGGCACCGTCGATATCGTACGGGAGGGAGTCCCTCTCCCGTCCCAGATTTTCAATAGCGGAAAGGATCTCCTCCGTGTCCCCCGTCACCGCCAACAGGCGGATTACGGGAAATCCCAATTCTCCGATACGTGCCACGGTCTCGCTGTGGCGGGTACAATCCCGTCCGTCGGAATACAGACTTCCCCACTGATGATTGAACACGAAAATATCCAGCTGCCGCTCCGCCGTCACGGCCGCATCCAGCTGTCTGAGCGATCCCGCCGCCGCATTGCGGGGATTGGCCATCAGCTTTTCCCCGACGGCCTCCCGTTTTTCGTTCAGCGTGTAGAAAACGTCCCGGGGCATATACACCTCCCCCCGCACAACCAAAGGAGACGTATCCTCAATAACGGCAGGTATAGAGCGAATGGTGCGGATATTCTCCGTCACGTTTTCCCCCACGAATCCGTCGCCGCGGGTAGCTCCCATCACAAGGCGGCCGTCCTCGTAGGTCAAGGACACGGATAAGCCATCGATCTTAGGCTCCACCGTAAAGAGTATCTCCGTTTCCCCTGCTTCCTGCAGAGTCTGTCTGGCATTCTCAACAAATGCCCGCAGGGCATCGAAATCGAACACGTCGGTCAGAGAGCCCATCTGTACCGTGTGCTTCACCTCGGCAAACTTTTCCGACGCGCTGCCGCCCACCCGATGGGTAGGGGAATCGGGGCGGTCCAAGGACGGATAGGAAGCCTCCAGGGCTTTCAATTCTTCAAAAAGCGCGTCAAAGGCAAAATCGCTGATCTCGGGCGCGTCGTTCTCATAATACAGTTTTCTGTGATGCTCGATCTCACGCCGCAGATTGTCTATGCGTGCCTTTGCCGTATTCAAATCGTAAGACATATGCCTGACTCCTTTTGTCGATAGTAGGGCAAAAACCGCCGCACTCAATCGGAGGCGGCGGTATGTGTTATCAGTTCAGGGAGCTCCAGTTGAGGCCGTATCCGGCATACACCGTTACGTCGTCGGGCAGGAAGAGAGCCTTCTCCACACGCACGTCACCGCTGCCGGTGAGGCCCATTCTGGAATTGTACTTGCCGCGGATGCACGCGATATGCACGTGTGCGCCGGTGGAACCGCCCGCTACACCCATATCGTAGAAATACTCACCCTGGCCCACGATCTGACCGACGGACAGATCGCTTACGTTGTTATCGTGCATGAACACGACGGTCATATAGTCCACCGTGCCGTCCGCATACACAACCTTGTCACAGCTCTGCAGCCATACGGTGTTGTAGCGGGAATATCCCCGGTCGATCCGCACGATCTTACCGGTGAAGGGAGCGTATACGCTCTTGTTCTTGGTGGTGATGTCCAGCGCGTTTTGCTTCTGGTGAGAATAGGTGTCGTAGGCACCCTGGGTTACGCAGAGGGTATCGGAGGGATACAGAGCATACTCATATCCTTCCTCATTGGATACGCCGTCAAACTCAAAGGACCAGGACTGCGCCATCGTCTCATCCGAGGGAGACACGAGCGTCACGGAGGCGCCGTTGCGGTTGTTCTTCGTTCCCAGAGCCATCTCGGCATCCGCCGCGCTGACGATACTCCAGCTGCCGTCCCCTTCGTCGTTGTAACGGATATGATACTCACCCGCATAGGTGGAGTTATTGCAATACAGACCGGCGGTACCGTATCGGCCGATACCGAGGATCCGGTTGAATCCGCCGCTGGAAGCGCATGCGTACAACTTGTACGTGCCCTCCTCCGTACGAACGGTACGGAATTTCTGGGAGATATCTCCCGTCCGCTTCCATACGGTAACGCCCACGCCCTCGAAATCGCTGTTCGCGCCGTCCACCGCCACGTTCAGGCAACGGTCGGTGCCGCGGAGGACAATGGTATATTTGCCGTCGGGCAGGATCTTTTCCGTGGTATAACCGCGTGTCGCGATATAGGTATCCACCTTCTCGGCGTCCAACTCCCACAGAAGGAACTGCACGTCCTGATAGGAAAGTGCTCCCTTCTCCATAAGAGCCTGGGAGAGAAGCTTATCAGAGCCATTCACGGTGGCGTTCAAGGTACGGAAAAGCATCATCACCGCGTCGCCGCGGGTCAAAGAATCCTTCAGTTCCTCACAGATGCCGGCCCGGAGACCGCTGACACCGGCCATAGCCGGATTGTACTCCTCCATCTGGGACGTAAAGCCCAGGGCATAGAACATAAAGGTAAGGAACTTCTCGGAGGTAACGTCATTCTCCGGCAGAAACTCCGTGGATTCTTCTTCGGCAAACACGCCGTTCTGATAGAAATAACCCACGTAGGCGCTGCCCCAATCGGGCACGTCCGTAAACGGATGCTCGCAGGGGTTTTCCAGAAGCTCCGTTTCCACGCCCAGCATACGGGCCGTCAGAATAACGGACTCCAGCTTGGTGATATTTCTGTCCAGCTCAAAATCGATCTTACCGTCCTTCCAGCCGGAGCCGCCAAGAAGGCCCAGATAGGAAAGCCGCTGTGCGGCCTCCTGCTCTGTTACTTCGGGGGAAACCTTCACGGAGGTGATGGCCAGATGAGCGATAGCACCCTTCCGCACTCCGCCGCCGGAGGTTGCCAGCATCTTCGGTGCGGCAAAAACGGTAGTAATCAATGTAAGAATAACAAGCGCGATGCACAAAATATAACGAGTAACTCTCATATAATGATGGCAGCTCTCCTGTTGTAAATTTCACTTTTGCGCCAAGGCAGAAAATGGCCGTGCCTCGGCATATTACATATTATATACTAAATCCCTGAAAAAATCAACCGATTTTCCCAATCCAAGGCCTATTTACGGCATTTTCGGTAAAAACGCCAAAGCAAAACCCGTCAGTTTCAACAAACCAACGGGTTTCTTTACAAATTCAGTTGTGCGAATCGCACTATTTCTGCAACCGCAAATTAACCTTCCACCACGCGAACGGTACCGATCACCTGCTCGGTGAGGGGACGGTCATTGCCGTCGGTGGATACTTCCGCGATGGCGTCCACCACGTCCATACCCTCCACTACGCGGCCGAAGGCTGCGTACTGGCCGTCCAGATAGGTGGCATCCTGATGAACGATGAAGAACTGGGAGGACGCGCTGTTGTAGCTGCGGGAGCGGGCCATGGAAATGACGCCGCGCACGTGGGAAATGTTGTTGGCTACGCCGTTGACGGCAAACTCACCCTTGATATTCGTATCGGAGCCGCCGAAGCCTGTACCCTCGGGATCACCGCCCTGGATCATAAAGCCCTTGATCACGCGGTGGAAGATCAGGCCGTCATAAAACCCCTCGTTTGCCAGCTTCGTAAAATTCTCTACCGTAATGGGGGCAACATCGGGATACAGCTCCAACTTGATCACGCCGCCATCCCGCATCGTAATCTCTACCATAACTGCTTCACCGTTATTCCCGCTGTCTTTATTTGCGCAGGCAGTCAGCCCCAGAAGGAGCAGTGCCGCCGCCAAAAGACACACTATCCGTCTTTTCATGCGGAAATAAATCCTTTCCGTAAATATTTCATTATACAGCGCCCGCAGGCGCTTTCGTAATTGTATCAAAAAAACGGAATAAAGTCAAGGGAATCGCCGATGAAACTGTCCCATATAGCATATACTACATCGGACAACAGATAAGGACGGTGGGAAATATGAAAACGGAAACCTGGGTGCGGCTGGCGGCCATCGGCATCTGCACGGTATGCGGAGCGGCGGGGGGATACGTTCTGATCCGCTATTTTTCCGGCATTCTTCTTCCCTTTGCCGTAGCGGCACTGATCGCATCGGTTTTGCGGCCGGCGGCTGCCCGCCTGCGTCAAAGAACCCGCCTGCCGGAGAAGCTGGGAGGAACCTTACTGATCGTATCCGCCGTAGGGATCCTGTCGTTTGGCATATTCACCCTGGGGAAATTTCTGTACGACGGAGCACGGGACACCATATCCTCTTTGATGGACACCTTGGACGATGAAAGCAATCCCCTCCGGCGGATCGCCTCCCTGGCGGAATCCTGGGGAGGGCTGTCCCTGTCGGACAAGGAGGAACTGCGGGCGCTGTCGGATATGCTGTCCGATATGCTCAGAGAAGCCATCACCTCCGCCTCATCTGCCCTGACGGGGCTGGCCACGTCGCTGATCGTGGGGTTACCGAAGGTGCTGTTTTCCGTTCTGGTGGGGGTGATTGCCCTGTTCTATCTGTTTTTTGACGTGTCCGGCGTGTTGTCCCAGATGCGGTTCTTCCTCAGCGAGGATTCCCTCACCCGCCTGCGGGTGGGAATGATGCGGGTACGGGAAGCGGTGGGGCGCTGTATGCGGGCCTATCTGCTCCTCACCTTTCTTACCTTTTCGGAACTCCTTGCGGGGATGCTGATTCTGAACGTAAAACAGCCGGTGCTGGTGGCATTCGTGATCGCTCTGGTGGATCTGCTGCCGGTTTTGGGCGTGGGAACGGCGCTGATCCCCTGGAGCATTCTCGCCTTTATCGGAGGGGATATGTTCCGCGGTATCGGGCTTCTCGTTCTGTTTTTAGCCATGTACGCCATAAGGCAGTTTGCGGAGCCGCGGATCGTGGGGGACACCATCGGTGTCCATCCCTTCTTTATGCTGATTGCCGTCTTTGCGGGATTCCGTCTGTTCGGGTTGGGGGGCGTGCTTCTCGTTCCGATTCTTCTGTACGTAATCAAAGCGGCGATCACGGAAATGGCACGGGAGTTGTGAGGGAAAAACCTTCACGGAGGGGAAAGGACCATCTCAAACGCCGAAGTTCCTTTCCCCTCCACGAGTTCGCATATACGCGAACTCGCCCCTCCTCTATCTCCTTGGCTCTCGCCACATTTTTACGGTTAAACAAAAATATAATGCGGAAGCCAAGGAAATTAGGGGGAGGCAAAAGATAAATAAAGGATATTCTCTCTGCGCTGATTGGAGGGGGAAAAGAAACTTCGGCGTTAGGGTCGTGCCCTAAAGGACAGTTTTGCAAGAATACGGTATATCTCGAAAGAGGTATGCCGTATTCTTGTTTTTGTTTCTCGGGTTAAGCGCTTTTGGCACTTTGGATTTCCTGCATCATTTCAATAAGTTCCTTTTCGCCGGGGATATCAATAAGACCTACCGCCGTAAAGTAAACATCAAGACGCACTTGCTTTCTTCCGTCGACCTTTTCGCTATTATGCACTTCTATACGCCGAATGAGCCTATTAACAATGGCGGGTGTTAGTTCTTTAATGTCAGTACATTGGCGAATCGTTTCAAGAAACGC
>JBGVKV010000046.1:0-3468 GCA_045123975.1 Eubacteriales bacterium
CTCTTCAGCGTGGTACTCGGTGGGGAAGGTTACGTTTACGTCGAATGCGTCGCCGATTGCGTGACCAACGATCTGATCCTCAAAGCCGGGGATAAACTGACCGGAGCCCAGCTTCAGATCGTGACCCTCAGCCTTGCCGCCGTCGAAGGGAACACCGTCAACGGAGCCTTCGTAGTCGATGTTCGCGATGTCGTCCAGCTGAGCAGCACGGTCGGTTACGTCGATCATGCGGGAGTTGCGTGCGCGAACCTTTTCGATCTCAGCATCTACGTCAGCATCGGTGGTGGCAGCCAGAGTGCGGGTAGCCTCAATGCCCAGGTAGTTCTCGATCTTAACCTCAGGCTTTACGTATACCTTTGCCTTCAGCACAACGCCGTTGTCGTCGATGGTCTCCACGTCGAACTCGGGCTGGCTGACGATCTCCAGTGCGGATTCCTTAGCGGCTTCGGCGTAAGCGGCGGGAATGATATCGTTGATGGCATCTTCGTAGAATACGCCCTTACCGTACATCTTCTCGATGATGGAACGGGGAGCCTTACCGCGGCGGAAGCCGGGGATGTTGATGTTCTTTGCGCTGCGGCGGTATGCCTTGTCTACGGCAGCGTCAAAGGTGGCGCGATCTACGTCAAAAGTAAGCTCATAGAGATTTTTCTCGATAAGCTCGGATTTTTTCAAGCTCATGGTTATTTATTCCTCCAAAATCATATCTCTTTATATTTTATAATTTTTTATCCGTTCTGTCAATGTCAAAACTGAAAAATATACCGAATTAGTCGCAGAAAAAATGGGAAATTCGACGAAAAACCTCAATAATCGCAGGGCATTGTGATCATCGGGACAAAATCAAGGAAATCCGCGGAGATCATCGTCATGGCGATCCCCTCAAAATCCACGGTGCGCGGAGTGTTGTATACGCCGTGAATATGGCCGAAATAGCAGTTGCGGACGGAAAATTCATGCATTACGTCCACCAGCTCCCGGCACACAAAGGAACGGAACACCGGCGGAAAATGAAGATACACAAGGATTGGTTTGGGATCCTCTCCCTGCAGGGAAACCGCTTCGTTTAGACTCAGGCGGAGCCGTGCCGCTTCGCGGGCTACGATTTTCGCGTAATCCGCGTTATCCCGTTCATTTTGCAGGCGTTCTTCCACGTACCATCCCCTGGTGCCGCACACGATGTAATCCTCGCATACAAAGGCATTGTTATAGAGAAACTCGATGGTGGAAAAACCTTCCGCTGCTGTGAATGCCTTCATCTTGGTCATAGTGGACCACCAGTAATCGTGATTGCCTTTCCCGATCAGCTTTTTCCCGGGAAGGGAATCGATGAAGGCCAGATCTGCCCGGGATTCCTCCAGGGACATCCCCCAGGATATATCCCCGGGGATTATAACTGTGTCAGAGGGGGATACGATGGCACGCCAGTTCTTTTCGATTTTTTCTGCATGGGATTTCCAGCGCGGGCCGAATTTATCCATCGGCTTATCGGTGGACAGAGAGAGGTGCAAATCGGCAATGGAAAACAGTGACATAACGCATCCGTGTCCGCCTGGCGGAAATCCTTTCATAGTATGATCCCACAACGGTGGGAGAGAATAATTTATGAACCAAAAGAACAGAAAGTGAGTACAGTGTATGGATACGAAGAATACGTCCGAAAAAACGGGCAAGCACCTGAAGGGCGTTTCCTGTGACGTGAAAAATTGCGCTTTCCATGACGGTGACAGCTACTGTGCCGCCAACCGCATCGCGGTGGGACCCAGTTATGCCAGCACCTCCGGGGAAACGGTGTGTGCCACGTTCAAACCGAAATCTCTGTAAATCGGAAAAATGCCGCCGCAAGGCGGCATTTTTCTTGTTGATTATTCAAAGATGACCGATGCCATGTCCGCGGGATCCACGGTTTTTGTGAATCGAACGGGCAGAGTCAGAGTCTGCGCCAAGGGCTCGGGAATGGCGGTGCCGCTTACCTCGTGCAGCGCGTTCAACAGCGCTGCCGGCTCCTCGGTGGTGCTCTCCTTGCCCAGGGATTTCAGCACGTCAGCGGGGAATTTGTAGGGGCTGGCGGTGGAGGCAAGGATGATGGGACGGTCGTCGCCGGTTTCGCTTCGGTATTTCTCAGCGGCGCCCAGACCTACGGCGGTGTGGGTATCGCACAGATACTTGCGATCGGCAAAGGCGGAGCGGATTACCGATGCGGTTTCTTCTTCGGTACAGTAGAAGCCAGCAAATACCTCACGCAACTTCTCCATCACGGACGCGGGAGCGGTGTATTTGCCGTTCTCATTCAGCTGTGCCATGCAGTCAGCGGTCATTTCACTGCCGCCCAAGAGGAACAGAAGGCGCTCCAGATTGCTGGAGATCAGGATATCCATAGAGGGGGACATAGTCTTATAGAAGGGACGGGTGCGATCGTAAACGCCGGTACGGATAAAGTCAGTCAGTACGCAGTTGGCGTTGGACGCGCAGATCAGCTTGCCCAGAGGCAGGCCCATTTCCCGTGCGATATAGGCGGCAAAGATGTTGCCGAAGTTACCGGTGGGAACGCATACGTTTACCGTATCGCCCATAGTGATGGTCTTATTGTTTACCAGATCGCAGTAAGCGGAGATATAGTATACGATCTGCGGTGCCAGACGGCCCCAGTTGATGGAGTTGGCGCTGGAGAAGAAGAAGCCGTTCTCCTCCGCACGCTGTGCCAGGGCCTCATCGGCAAAGATAGTCTTAACGCCGCTCTGGGCATCGTCAAAATTGCCGTATACGGAGCACACGTTTACGTTTTCACCCCGCTGGGTGGTCATCTGCCGCTTCTGCATGGGGCTGACACCGTCTACGGGATAGAATACTGTGATCTTCACGCCGTCTACATCGCGGTAGCCTTCCAATGCTGCCTTACCGGTGTCGCCGGAGGTAGCAACGAGAATGTGGGCCAGTCGTTTTTCGCCGGTCATAGTCAGCGCCCGGGACAGAAGACGGGGCATGATCTGCAAGGCCATATCCTTGAAAGCGCAGGTAGGACCGTGCCACAACTCCAGGGAATGGATATTATCACCAATGTGAACGATGGGGGCGGCTCCGCCGGGGAAGCGATCCTCCGCATAGGCGGCGGTGCAGTCTGCGAGAAGCAGATTCTTATCGTAGTCTGTCAGAAAACGGGACAGGATATCGGCGGCACGTTCTTCGTAGCGCATCGTGAGCAGTGCCTGAAAATCCTCCGCAGTCAAAGCGGGAATGGATTCGGGCATAAACAGACCGCGATCGGGCGCAAGACCGCGCTTGATCGCATCGGCTGAAGAAACGGTAAAGGGTGTCTTTTGGGTGTCGCGTGTGCTTAAGTACTTCATGGTTTTATCCGCCGAAGCGGCTCCTTTATTGGAAATTTTCTACGGCAAAGCCGCAGGCATTATCAAAAAACAGTTTGTCAATTACACGAGAGGGGATTCCCTCCATGTTCAGATGATCCGC
>JBGVKV010000047.1:0-2381 GCA_045123975.1 Eubacteriales bacterium
TTCGCGAGATGACGGGTGAGTATTTTTCCTGGCTGTCCCATGATGACCGCTATGAGCCGGATAAGATTGCCCGACAGGTTTCTCATTTGGCCGAGATTGAAGATCGAGATAAACTGATTGCCATGTGCGGCGGCTTCTACCTGGATAAGGATTCCAAGAGACTGCGGGATATGGACTTTCACTTTAAGAGTGGGGCTGTGAATACGGGCATGGAGGTGCTTGATTACCTTTTGACCCACGGCGTCCTGGATATGTGTTGCCTGCTGATCCCCAGGGAGACCTTCGAGGATTGCGCTTACTTCCACGAGGATCTGCGCTATAATCAGGATGCGCTCATCCTGTACCAGATCTTCAGCCGTGGCTACCGTATGGTAACCTTCACCGAAGAACGGGACGTGGCTTACCGTCTCCACGTGGCACAGACCTCCAAGACCCGCCGGGATCTTCTGATCCGCGATTCCAACGAGGCCGCCAAGATCATAGCACCTACCTTCGCAGCGCTGGATACACCGGAAAACAAGCTCCTTCGCCGCTATGCGAAGCGCCACGCGCGGCAAGCCTGTCGAGAGGCAGTAAGGACCTGCGTGCGTGTCGGACGGGAGACGGGTGTTCTGCACGCCCTTGATCTGCTGTATGTGCGTACCTGGCAGATGATCGGCTACGGGCGTAATTTTCTGAAAAAAATCTACCACCTCCTTCGTTTTAAATAACAAATAAAGGAATGAACCCATGACACCGTATTACATCCTAGTTGCACTACCGTTCTTGATGTCGGTCGTACAATTTGAGAGCCAAGCGCGCGAAATGATCCAAAAGAAGAAAAACTATCCCATCTTGATTTTTTTCGGGATATATTTCCTTTTGCTGGCGCTTCGACACGTATCCATCGGCGCTGATACCCTTGCCTACGAGACTGTATTCAGCAACATATCCAACACGGCTTGGAAGGATCTTCTCAACTATAAGAGCAGTGAGATCGGCTACACCCTGCTGAATAAGCTGGTGAGCAGCTTGGGCGGCGATTACCAGGTTTTCCTGATGGTGGCTTCCGCTTTCATAGCATTTCCCCTCGCCAAGCTGTATTACGATTTCAGCGAGAACTCTATGGTATCCATTGCGTTGTTCCTGGTCTTGCCCGTGTTTATCATGAATTTCTCAGGCCTGCGTCAGGCGTTGGCTGTGTCCATGGGCGTGCTTGCGTTCTACGCGACGAAAAACAGAAGGCTGATCGGTTTTTTGCTTTGCGTTTTTGTGGCCTTTTCGTTCCACCAGTCCGGTATTGTCCTGCTCTTGCTCTACCCATTGTACCGCATTCGTCTGCGGTTCGTTCATATGCTCGCACTGCTGCCGGGCTATGTGTTCGCCTTCTTCTTCCGAGAGCGGATCTTCCTGAACCTGCTGCCCATCGTGGGCGAAAAATACGCGGAGCGCTACAGCGAGGTCACCGATACGGGTGCTACCACCATGCTGATCCTGTTCTCCATATTCCTGATCTACTCCTTTATCGTGCCCAACGAGGAGAATGTCGATGAAGTGACGAACGGTTGCCGAAATATGCTGGCGCTGGCTGTGTTCATCCAAATGTTTTCCACAATCAGTGTTATTACCATGCGTATGAACTACTACTTCCTGATTTTCCTGCCCGTGCTGATCCCTCGGATCACCAACCGCTGGAAATCGGCGGATCAGTTCATCCGTAACGCGGTCAACATCGTTATGATCGCATTCTTCTTGCTTTACTATTTTATCAAAGCTTATTCAGTCGACAGTATGAACATCTATCCCTATATCCCCTTCTGGAATTGAGGTCATGTGTCTATGAAGATCCTGCAAGTGAATAGTGTGTACCGATATGGCAGCACCGGCAAAATCATGGCGGATCTGCACACCGGATTCCTGGAACGAGGGCATGAGTCAGTGGTCTGCTACGGCCGCCGCCGTAAGCCTGACGAACCTCACGTCTACAAGGTCTCTTCCGAGCTGGAGGGCAAGATCCACTCGGTTCAGTCCCGATTGTTTGGCGTGGAATTTGCTCATTCTCCTGTCGCAACCTCCCGTCTGATCGCTCGCATCAAGCACGAGAAGCCCGACGTGGTGCATCTCCATTGCCTGAACGGTCATTTCGTCAACGTTTACCGCCTTTTGACGTTTTTGAAGAAGGCCGGGATTCCGACCGTCTTGACCCTTCACGCGGAGATCATGCATACCGCAGGGTGCGATCATGCCATGGATTGCGAGAAATGGAAGACCGAGTGTCACGATTGTCCTCGGATCCGAGGGAAAATATCCCATTTCTTCCGTGATGATGCCCGTGCCTGCTACCGTAAGATGCGGAAGGCTATGGAGGGTTTCAAGGACTTCACCGTCGTGGGGGTTTCCGA
>JBGVKV010000048.1:0-6513 GCA_045123975.1 Eubacteriales bacterium
CAAGTCGAGCTACAGAAGCTTTCCCATGTCTGACACGGTGAGAGAGAAGCTACTTGCTTGGCGCGAGGTGCAAAAGCGGAACCGCAAGATCTGCGGCAACAGCTACAACATGAAGGACATTGACTACGTCTTCACCGACGAAATGGGCAATCGCTTCAAGCCGCGCTACATTGAGGACGCTTTTCCAAAGATACTTGAACGCAACGGGTTGCGCAAGATTCGCTTTCATGATTTGCGCCACACCTGCGCGAGTCTGATGCACAAAATGGGGCTCTCACCCAAGGAAGTGCAGGACTATTTAGGTCATTCCACCGTGAGTGTAACTTTAAATATTTATACTCATTTGGATTGGAGCAGCAAGGAAAATGCCGCAAAAGCCATGGAAAACGCGGTAAAATTACCCGAAAATGTGCAAATCGCGAGCAAATGGGAGAGCTGAAAAAGCCTTATGCCACAAGGCTTTTTCGGGGGTCAGGAGAGAATTTTCGAGTTCTCTCCAAGCCTGAAAATTCAGGGGCTTAAAACAAAGAAAAAAGCACCTGATTTTTAGCGAATATCACTAAATTCAAGCGCTTTTTACTACACGAAATTGTGCAAAATGTGGCGGAGGGTGTGGGATTCGAACCCACGTGCCCAGAGGGCAAACGGTTTTCAAGACCGCCTCGTTATGACCACTTCGATAACCCTCCGTAGGGTATCTTTAGCGAAATGCTCCGGAATTTGGAGAGAATTTCGCGAGAGAACTATGAAATTTTTGTTTTTTAGAAAATGCCGAAAACCCTTGATATTACAAGGATTTTGAGGGAACAAAAGGAACAGTTACGCGCGGGTTTTCAAGACCGCCTCGTTATGACCGCTTCGATAACCCTCCGTATGTATGTTAAAACTCAAAAGAGCTTAACGTTTCTTATTCAATTTTCTCGGCTCCGCCTCGTTATGCCCTGTTGCGGTACCCAAGTAATTCCGTCCCGATTATCTTATCACAAGGCGGCGGATTTGTCAAGTTTTCCTTGTGTATTTGCGGGGGAAAGAAGCCATACTAACCAAAACGAACACGGGGTGGACGGTATGGAAAACCAAACGGAGAAACTACTGCGGGAAATATACAGAGAGGCACGGGGCGGATGTGAGACGGTCTGCTCCGTCACGCCAAAGATTCACGATCGCCGCCTGATGGCGGAAACCGCCAGACAGATGGAGATGTATTCGGCCTGTCAGGCAAGGGCGGAGCAGATGCTGCAGGACAAGGAACTGGGCGGAGTCACGTTTTCCGCCTTGGATCGGCTTTCGCTGCGGGGCGGCGTGTGGCTGGAAACTATGGATATGCATGACGCCGGCGCCATAGCCTCTTTTTTGCAGAGCAATTTTCGCGACAGTGCGGCACGGATGCGCAATGCGGTGGACCGTTTTGCCTATACGGGCTGTGATGCGGATGCCCTGGCCTTGGGCCGGCGATTATCCGCTGCCGAGGCGGCGGAGGCGGAAGTGTTGCGGCGGCTGCCCATACAATGAGATAAGGCTGTTGCCCGCGGCAACAGCCCTTTTGTTATTTCAGCTTGAAAACCCTCTTCAAAAGCGGGATCAACACCTTAGGTGATTTCACGATAACGATCTTCATACCGCCACCTCCTCTGTTCTTGTTACAGTATATGTAAAAGAATCAGATTGGTGCAAATTCGCTCTCGATCAGCAAAACGGGACCACCTGATATGGTGATTTCCGCAGCTTCGCCTACGATCTCGTTGCTCACCGCGTAAGGATGGGCGCGGTGCAGGGGTGCTTCCGTCAAAGGGTATTTACATCCCGAGACGGACACGGTGGCCCGATCCAACGCAAGCAGGGAAAAGTAACGGAATCCCTCAGGGGAAAGACGCAGGGTTTCACCGCACAATATCCGCGCCCGGTTGTCACCGTCGCACAGAATGGCGTTCACACCGTCCTGCTTCAGCTTCTCCAGAAGAAACAGATTGGACAGGGAATGGTCGATCCGACCGCCGGTGCCCCCCAGAATCGTGATGCTTCGTGCACCGCGGCGGATGGCGATATCGCAGGCAAGCATAGTGTCCGTGTCGTCCTTTTCCGACGGAACGCGGACGATCTGTGCCGGCGTATTTTCCGGCAGAGGGGAGGAATCGAAATCGCCGGCAATGATGTGGGGCACAATACCGCATTTTTCAGCGGTAATCTGTCCGGAGTCGGCGGCAATGACCAGGTCTGCCGTCCGCATCGATGGGGGGATCCCCTCGGCGCGGCAATGGCCGCCCACGAAGATGAGGGCGGAATGGATAGAGGTATCAGCCATGGCGACTCCTCTCTTCCTTGCGGCGTTTCCAGTCCGGTGTCTTTTTCAGATCCTCATACATGGCAATAAAACTCTTGTGGCGTCCACGGCTGATTTTGCCTTCCCGAATTGCTTCCAGAATGGCACAGCCTTCCTCTTTGGTGTGGGAACACTTCGTATATCGACAGCCGCCTAAATGATCGCGGAATTCCCGGAAAGATTCGGGAAGCTCTGCGGGATCGAAGAAATTGAACTGTGTGAAGTCCAGCAGAGAGAAGCCAGGCGTGTCTGCGATCAGACAAATCTGCCCGCCGGCCTCAAAGGGAAACAGCTCCACGTGGCGGGTAGTCTGACGGCCTCGTTCCGTTTTACGGCTTACGTCGCCCGTTTTCAGGGACAGACCGGGGAACAGCTGCATCATCATGGTGGATTTTCCGGCGGCAGACGCGCCGGCGAATGCGGCGATCACGGGATTCTCCTCTTTCGCCAAGGAGAGTATGTACTCTCTCAAGACTTGCACGGAATCGGGATTGTCCACGGAAACGACAAATGTAGAAAATCCGGCATCCGCATAAATGCGGCGAATGGATTCGGAGGCGGCAGGATCCAGATCCTGCTTGGAGATAACGATCACCGGCTCAATGCGGTTGACCTCCGCAATGGAGATCAGCTTGTCCGCGGTCAGCAGATCCGGTGCGGGATGGGCCGACGGGATCATCAAAAATAAATGGGTCAGATTGGCGAGGGGAGGGCGCACCAGCGTGTTGGTACGGGGGAGAATCTCGTCGATCACATATTCGGCGTCCGCCGAACGCGCCCCTTGCTTGGCAGGCGTGTCGCTGTCTCGCTGAATCACCACGGTGTCCCCGGGCAGGGGGGTGATTTTCTCGTGGCGGAAGATACCGCGGGCACGGCAGGACAAAACGGACGAGCCGGGCGTAAGCGGCAAAGGGCAGACTCCGAAGAGCCCGCCCACACCGCGAATCAGTATTCCTTTTTTTCTGTTATCACCGTTCATTGTTTCAGTCCCTGTTCAGAAAAACATCAAGCCAGCCGAAAGGATCATCATCCTCCGTTTCCGGGGCATCGCCAAATCCATCCTCGGGCTCCCAGTTCGCATAGGGATCGTCCGGATCCGTGGGAGGCGTTGTATCGAGGGGATCGCCGGGGAAGGAATCGGAGAGATAATCCGGTCCGCCGCTGACGACGAAGCTGATTTTGGTATTTGCGTGTACCACCTTGAAGGCGGCTATATCCTGGGAGAGAATGGTGCCTGCCGGCTTGGAGGACTGCTGATAGGTAACTGTGCCCACCTGCAATCCGGCAGCCAGAACCTTACGAAGAGTCTGTATCTCGTTCTGATCCACAAATGCGGGAACGACCACGGTACCGACAGCCGGCCCCTGGCTGGCATAAATGATAACGGTGTCTCCCTTTTTCATCAGGGTGGTGGCTTCCGGCTCCGTGCGGACGACAGCACCAACCTCAAAGGTTTCACTGTAGATTCTCTCTACCCGAACCGTCAGATCCATTTTCTTCAGAAGAGTGGATGCCTCACGGTAGTCGTACATAACTACGTCGGGGAGGTGGAAGGTTTCCGCCCCCCGGCTGATGGTCAGGGTAACGGTGCAGCGCTGCTGTCCCGGTGTTACCTTGCGGTGCTCACCGCCGCGGGGATCCTGATCAATAATGGTGCCGGCCGTATGGTCGGGATCGTATTTATACTCAGGGGTGCCCAGGGTATAATATTCGGATTTATTAAACCATTCCTCCAGCTGTGTGGAGTACGTGGTGCCCACAAAATCCACCACCTTGATGGTTTCCGCTTTTTGCGTGGTGTTGTTCAGGAAGATGGCGCTGATGGCGTAGGCACCGCTGACAGCGGCTACGCCAAGGAATGCCAGCGTGACGCCCAAAATGATGGGGAGCATGGTGTGGCTTGCCCGATGGGGCTTGCGGGGTTTGGCCTTGCGGACCTCACGGAATACGATGTGAGGATTCTCCTTCAGACGCAGAAGATGCTTCAGCATTTCCTTTGCGTTCTGATAGCGATCCACAGGATCCTTTTCCATTGCCCGCATAATGATCTGCTCCAGACCTACCGGCAAAGCATTGTTGATCTTGCGGGGCGGCTGGGCTTTTTCGTTCACCTGCATAAGAGCTACGGATACGGGACTGTCCGCGTCAAAAGGAAGGCGGGCACAGCCCATCTCGTACATAAGAACGCCGAGAGAGTACAGATCGCTGCGGGCGTCGATGGGACGGCCGCTGGCCTGCTCGGGGCTGATATAGTATACGGTACCGATGGCCTTGTCGGTCATCGTAACGGTTTCCGCGTTGGGCAATTTGGCAATGCCGAAATCCATCACCTTGATCAGGCCGTTTTTCAGAAGCATAATGTTCTGAGGCTTGATATCCCGGTGTACGATGCCCTTGGCATGTGCGTGCTCCAGTGCATTCAAAATCTGCTCGGAGTAGCTGATGATCTCCCTCACAGACAGAATGCCCTTGCGGGTCATATAATTCTTCAGCGTGATGCCTTCCACGTACTCCATAACGATATACTTTACGTTGTCCCTCACGGAAACGTCGTAAATATTCACGATATTGGGGTGGGAGAGCATGGCGACGGCCTTGGATTCGTTGATGAAGCGGCGAACGCTCTGTTCATCCGCAGCAATCTCATCCCGCAGCATTTTCACGGCCACGATTCGCTTCATCAGAAGATCGATGGCTTTGTATACCACGGCCATGCCGCCTACGCCAATGATTTTATCGATTTTGTAGCGGTTGTCGAAGACGACACCCACGTATCTTTCAAACTTATCCATCCGAGTATCGGCTTCCTTTTCAGCAGTTTTCCAGCTTAATGACTACAGCGGTGATGTTGTCCGTACCGCCGTAGCTGTTGGCACGGGAGACGAGCGTGTCGGCTTTTGCGGAGACGTCCGTGTCCGCGGATAAGATCTCAGCCAGCTCATCCTGGCCGATGTGGTTGCTCAGACCGTCTGAGCAGAGAAGAGCGTACACATCCATGCCGGCGAAATCAATTTCCGTGACGAACACATCCGCATCTACGCTGGATTCGGTGCCCACTGCACGGGTGATGATGTTCCGGTTCTGGGCGGTGCGGGCTTCTTCGGCGGTGATCCGGCCCGTATCCACCAGATACTGTACGTAGGAGTGATCGTGGGTGATCTGCTCAATCTGACCGCCGTGCACGATATACATACGGCTGTCGCCCACGTTTACCGTGTAGACGGTTTTTCCCACGGTCAGCACGGCCACCAGCGTGGTGCCCATACCGCGGAGGGATTCGTCCTCCTCAGCCCGCAGAAAGACCGCCTTATTGGAGGTTTCCGCCGCAGAGCGCAGGGCACGGTGAATCTGAGCATCGGTGCATTCGATGGTGTGCTGCTCGGTGATATGATTCTCCACGAAGGCATCCATAGCGGAAACAAAGCAGTCCGTAGCAGTACAGCTTGCCTCGCGGCCGCCGCGGGCGCCGCCCATACCGTCACAAACGACGGCGAGAAGAATGCCCGGTGCGTATTCTTTTAAGGAGAAGTTGTCCTGGTTGACTGTGCGTTTCATACCCACGTCTGTTTTACCGCAGTACTGCATATGAATCACCTCCGATTGAATCTGTAAACTACATTGTAGCATATTTCTTGCTGTAAGTAAAGATAGGTTTTGTAAACATCAGGATTTTTCCGCGCGGCGCAGGCGAAGCTGGCCGCAGGATGCGTTAATATCGCTGCCCAGCTTGCGGCGAATGGTGGCGTTGATGCCGTGCATTCCCAGCCGATCGCGGAAGGCCTCCGCGTTTTTGCGGTTCACGGAGGAAAGACCCGTTTCTGCCACCTCGTTCAGGGGGATCAGATTTACGTGGCAGGTGGCGTGCATGCCCGCCTTCAGTCGGGCGGCCAGGGCATCCGCGTGAGCAGGGGAGTCGTTCTTTGTGCCGATCAGCGTGTATTCGAAGGATACCCGGCGGCCGGTTTTTGCAAAGTAATCCCGGCAGGCAGCCAGCAGCGTGTCAATGTTGTACTTCCGATTCACCGGCATCAGCTCGTTGCGGGTGGCGTCGTCCGGGGTGTGCAGAGATACGGACAAAGTCACGGGCAAGCCCTCTCCGGCAAGGGTGCGGATCTTGTCCGCCAAACCGCAGGTAGAGAGGGAAATGTGCCGCAGGCCGATGTTCAGCCCGTCGGGATGGCTGACCAGCCGCA
>JBGVKV010000049.1:0-8031 GCA_045123975.1 Eubacteriales bacterium
TATCGCCGCATTGAACGGAGGATTCCACCTTACCTATGATTTCCTCCGGTGTGGGGTGCTTCCAATCCAGTGTATCTATTGTCCACAGAATAATGTCGTAATCCAGCCGCCTGGCGGTTTCACAAACCAATTTATCGTACAAGCCCCCAGGTGGGCGCAAAAGCTTTGTCCGCTGATCTGCAATTCGCAGAATCGCTTCCTCCGCCATGGAGATCTCCTCGAAAATGCCGCCGGACGTATGCTCTTTCAGGTTCTTGTGAAGGTACGTGTGATTCCCGATCTCGTGACCTTCCCGCAGTATTCGGCGAACAAGTTCAGGATTTCTCTCTGCGTTCTCACCAATCAGAAAGAACGTTGCGTGAACACCGTATTCCTTCAACGTATCCAGTATTTGGGGAGTATACACGGGATGGGGCCCGTCATCAAAGGTGAGGGCGATTTTGTTTCCGTCGTTCATGTGAGAGGAATAAACGTACTCCGGCTTCTCGGCCATTCCATCGGCCCGCACGGATTCAGCGGACGCAAACAAGATGGGAACGCACAATAGAAGCGCGACCATTCGGTACTGTTTCATCAGGGCCTCTGTTTATCCGTTGGACTCGGTGGCAGTCAATTCGTCTAAAGTGCCAAATCTGTATCCACGGTCCTTCAGTTCTGTGATCAGACGTTTCATAATTTCCGCATTTGTTGCGGACGTGGGGTGCAGAAGCAAAACCTCACCGTTATGCAGCCCTCCCAGGATCTTGTCCAATGCATCATCCGGGCTCATTTGACGTTCGTTATCCCAATCCACGTATCCAAAGCTCCAGAAAATCGTTTTGTAGCCTGCATCGTTGGCGAAACGGAGATTCTCTTCAGTAAATCTTCCTTCCGGCGGTCGGTAGTACGGCGCCACCGTCACGCCGGCGGATTCGGCACACACCGTTTCCAGTCGATGCAGTTCATCAAGAAATGCTTCCGCACTGTGATATTTCGTCATATCATGGTGCTTTGCCGTATGATTGCAAACAAGATGCCCCTCGTCTACCATTCGCTTGATCAACTCCGGATTTTTTGCAACCAGATTTTCCAGGACAAAGAATGCTCCCGGCACGTTTTCTTCTTTCAGTGTGTTCAGAATTTTCTCGATATTTCCGTTTTCGTATCCTGCGTCAAAGGTCAGATAGATCACCTTTTCCGGTGCATTCGGTTCCGTATGGTTGCTATCCATATAGTAACCGTTGTATTCCTTGATGAACTGCATTTCTGCGTCACACGATGGCTGGGTGCCGTCCTTCACGTGACAGCAGTACCAATTGTATGGCTTGGCTTCATTTCGTGCTGCATATACATTGGTGGTACATACTAAGCACAAAACGGCGGAAAATACTCTTCCAAATCTTCTCATAATTTTCTCCTTTCTTTCTCTTTTTGTATTCTTCCCTTCGTGTTCTTTGCATAACCGCAGAAGTTCTTTCCTCATTGGCCATGCAACGGCTTTGTTTGTTGTATATTTATGCACACATACACACTGTATGTGTATATTATTCAAATTGCACGAAAAAACAAGGAATATTTTTTCACATTCGTGTGCCATTACCCTTGACTTATTATGTCAAGCGTTGTATAATGTTACTATTGTAAATATATACTTTTCGGAGGCATATCATGAAAAAAGAAATCAAGAAGATTCTTCTTGCCTATTCCGGTGGTCTGGATACGTCCATCATTATTCCGTGGCTGAAGGAAAACTATGAGGGATGCGAGGTAATCGCTGTATCCGCTGATGTTGGTCAGGGTACCGAATTGGACGGTCTGGAGGAAAAGGCACTGAAGACCGGTGCGTCCAAGCTGTACATCGAGGATCTGCGCAAGGAATACATTGAAGAGTACATCTGGCCCTGCCTGAAGGCCGGCGCCAAGTATGAGGAATATCTGTTGGGTACATCTCACGCACGTCCCTGCATCGCAAAGCGTTTGGTTGAGATTGCCAAGAAGGAAGGCGCTGACGCTATCTGCCACGGCTGCACCGGTAAGGGCAACGACCAGGTTCGTTTTGAATTGACCATCAAGGCATTTGCCCCTGAGATGGAGATCATCGCCCCCTGGAGAATCTGGGATATTCAGTCCCGTGAAGAAGAGATCGACTACGCAGAGGCACACAATATTCCTCTGAAGATCAGCCGTGAGACCAACTATTCCAAGGATAAGAACCTGTGGCATCTGAGCCACGAGGGTCTGGATCTGGAAAGCCCCGCCAATGAGCCCGACTATCTGAAGGAAGGCTTCCTGGAATTGGGCGTTGCTCCCGAGCAGGCTCCCGACACGCCCACCTACGTTACCATTCACTTTGAAAAGGGCGTTCCTACCGCTGTGGACGGTGTTGAGATGGATCCCGTAACGCTGGTAGAAACATTGAACAAAATCGGCGGTGCAAACGGTATCGGCATTCTGGACATCGTTGAGAATCGTCTGGTTGGTATGAAGAGCCGCGGCGTATACGAGACTCCCGCAGGCACCATCCTCTACAAGGCACATGACGTACTGGAAACCATCACCCTTGACAAGGAAACCTCCCATTTCAAGGCGATCGTTGCTCAGAAGTTGGGCGAGTTGGTTTACAACGGTCAGTGGTTTACTCCTCTCTGCCGCGCAATCGGTGCGTTCGTTGATGACACGCAGAAAACCGTTACCGGTGACGTAAAGTTGAAGCTGTACAAGGGCAATTTGATGAACGCAGGCGTAACCTCTCCTTATACCCTGTACGATGAGCAGACCGCTTCCTTCGGTGTGGACGAAGACTGCAACCAGAAGGATGCTGAGGGCTTCATCAATCTGTTCGGCCTGCCTCTCAAGGTCCGTGCTAAGCTGCTCGGCCCCTGGAACGACTAATCACACATATTTGAGGTATTCATGAAAGGTAAAATGTGGGACGCGCGGTTTGCAAAAGCCACGGACGCGCGCGTGAACGATTTCAATTCTTCCATTTCCTTTGACTGGCGTATGTATCATTGCGATATTGCCGGTTCCATCGCTCACGCAACTATGCTGGGTGAATGCGGCATCATCGACGTCGCTGAATCGGAAAAGATTGTAGCGGAGCTTCGCCGTATTGAATCCGATATAGACAGCGGTGCGCTGTCTATTGATCCGGAAGCAGAAGATATACATATGTTTATCGAGGCGGTTCTGACGGAGCGCATCGGTGAAACCGGCAAGCGGCTTCACACAGCTCGCAGCCGGAACGACCAGGTTGCTTTGGATATCCGCATGTACTTGAAGGAACAGATCGTATCCGTTAAGGGACTGGTTGTTTCCCTGCTCGAGGCTATCGAGAATAAGGCTGTGGAGAACATCCATACGGTTATGCCCGGCTATACCCATCTGCAGCGCGCACAGCCTCTCACATTTGCCCATTACGTTCTTGCCTACGCACAGATGTTTATGCGTGACGTAAAACGTCTGGACGACGTGTATGCGCGCACCAACGTGATGCCTCTCGGTTCCGGCGCTTTGGCCGCTACTACCTATCCGATTAATCGTCATCGCGTGGCAGAGCTTCTTGGATTCGATTCCGTAACGGAAAACAGTATGGACGGTGTGTCCGACCGTGACTTCGTGATTGAGTTGGCAAGCACACTCTCTATGTTGATGATGCATATGAGCCGCTTCTCCGAGGAGATCATACTTTGGTGCTCATCTGAGTTCAAGTTCATCGAGTTGGACGATGCCTATTCCACCGGCTCCTCTATTATGCCGCAGAAAAAGAATCCCGACGTGGCTGAATTGGTCCGTGGTAAGACCGGCCGTATCTACGGAGATCTCACTACCCTTTTGACTATGATGAAGGGACTTCCTCTGGCATACAACAAGGATATGCAGGAGGATAAAGAGGCGATCTTTGACGCGCTGGATCATACACAGTTGGCCATTGAAGTATTTACCGCCATGTTCGCAACGATGAAGGTAAACACGGTTGCTATGCGCCGTGCAGCCGCGCAAGGCTTCATTAACGCCACCGACTGCGCTGACTATTTGGTAAAGCGCGGTATGGCATTCCGCGATGCTTATAAGGTCAGCGGCAAGCTGGTTGCCTACTGCATCAAGGAAAACACTACCCTGGAGGAGCTTCCCCTGGAAACGTTCAAGGAGTTCTCCGAAACGTTCGGTGATGACGTATACGACGCCATTGATCTGGACAACTGTGTCAACCGCAGAACTGCCTACGGCGGTCCTTCACCTGAATCCGTTAAGCATCAGATTGAGATCGTGCGCGAATTCATCGCAAGCAACAAATAATTAAAAGGCTGGGATAACCCAGCCTTTTCTATTTGAGAAAGAAAAGGCATACACCCGAAGGTGTATGCCTTTTTCAGCGGATTACAGGCCGCGCTTCACGTAGTGAGTGTGGAGCAGCTCGTGTGCCAGGTGGCTGTTGGGCTCACCCAGGAAGTCCTCATAGAGAGCCTTCACGATGGAGTTCTCATGAGACTTGCGCAGATCCATATTCTTATCGGCAGTGTACAGAACGGCTGCACGCTTAGCCTTCAGATCCACGGAGTTGCGAACAGATGCGGGCTGATAAGGCTGACCGCCGCCGTTTACACAGCCGCCGGGACAACCCATGATCTCAATGAAGTCTACCTTGTACGTGCCGTCCTGAACGCCCTTGAGCAGCTCGCAAGCGTTTGCGGTGCCGCTGGCAACAGCAACGTTCAATTCAAGATCACCGATCTTATAGGTGGCAAACTTGATACCGTCGGTTCCGCGAACTTCAGCGAAGTCCAGCTTCTCCAGGGGCTTGCCCAGGATAACCTCAGCAGCGGTACGGAGAGCAGCCTCCATAACACCACCGGTTGCACCGAAGATAACGCCTGCGCCGGATCCCACGTCAACGGGAGAATCGAACTTAGCGTCAGACAGAGCACGGAATTCGATACCGGCAGTCTGGATCATACGAGCCAATTCGCGAGTGGTGATCGCGTAATCTACGCCGGGAACACCCTCAACATCCTGACCGTCGCGAGTAACCTCAAACTTCTTGGCGGTACAAGGAATAGCAGATACGAATACAACGTCCTTAGGATCGATACCCATCTTCTTTGCATAGTATGCCTTGTAGATAGCACCGAACATCTGCTGAGGAGATTTGCAGGTGGAGAGGTTCTCGGTCATATCCGGGAAGTAGTGCTCGCAGTACTTAACCCATCCGGGAGAGCAAGAGGTGATCATGGGGAGAACACCCTTGTTCTGCACGCGGCCGAGGAACTCGGTAGCCTCTTCCATAATGGTGAGGTCGGCGGTGAAGTTCATATCGTATACACCGTCAAAGCCCAGAAGCTTCATAGCGGCAACCATCTTACCTTCCACATCGGTACCGGGCTCATAGCCGAAGCACTCGCCGATAGTAGCACGAACAGAGGGAGCAGCACAGATAGCTACGTGCTTGCTGGGATCGTTGATTGCAGCAAATACAGCAGCAGTATCATCACGCTCATACAGCGCACCGGTAGGACAAGCTACGATACACTGACCGCAGTTGATACAAGAGGTTTCTGCCAGCTTCAGGCCGTTGGGGCTTTCAACTTCCGTATCGTAACCACGGTTGCTCATACCGATGGCGCCGATTCCCTGCAGCTTGTTACAAGCTGCTACGCAACGGCGGCAAAGGATACATTTGCTGTTATCGCGGATAATGGAAACAGAAGAATCGTCGATTTCGAAGGTCTTCTTGTCCGTACCGAAGTAGTTCTCGTCTACACCGTACTCGTTTGCCAGCTTCTGCAGTTCGCAAGTAGTGGAGCGTACGCAGGAGAGGCACTGCTTGTTATGAGCGGAGAGGACCAGTTCCAGATTGGTCTTGCGTGCAGCAAGAACCTTTGCGGTGTTGGTGAAGATTTCCATGCCCTCGTTCACGGGGTGAACGCAGGAGGTTACCAGACCGCGCGCGCCCTTTACCTCTACCAGGCAAAGACGGCATGCGCCGATCTCATTGATATCTTTCAAATAGCAGAGGGTGGGAATATTGATACCTGCACATTTTGCAGCTTCCAGCACGGTCGCATTGGCAGGAACCTCAACCTCAAGGCCGTTAACTTTTACTTTAACCATATCCATTTTGTTATGGCTCCTTTCTTACTGTCTGGAAATTGCGCCGAACTTACATTTCTCAACGCAAGCGCCGCACTTCACGCACTTCTCGGTATCGATAACGTGCGCTTCTTTAACCTTACCGATGATAGCGCCGGCAGGACACTGTCTTGCGCAGAGCGTACAGCCCTTACACTTGTCGGCGTCAATGGTATAGTTGAGAAGCTTCTTACAAACACCGGCAGGACACTTCTTGTCCACGATGTGAGCCACGTACTCGTCACGGAAGTAACGGAGAGTGGAGAGAACGGGGTTCGGTGCTGTCTGACCCAGACCGCAGAGAGAGCCGGCCTTGATATAGTTAGCCAGTTCTTCCAGCTTGTCGAGATCTTCCAACTCACCGTTACCGTCGGTGATCTTATTCAGAATCTCCAGCATACGAACGGTACCGATACGGCAGGGAGCGCACTTACCGCAGGATTCGTCTACGGTGAACTCCAGGAAGAACTTCGCCAGGTCAACCATACAGGTATCTTCGTCCATAACGATCAGACCGCCGGAGCCCATCATAGAGCCGATTTCCAAAAGGTTATCGTAGTCGATCGGAACGTCGATCAGAGATGCGGGAATGCATCCGCCGGAAGGACCGCCGGTCTGAGCCGCCTTGAAGTGCTTTCCGTTAGGAATGCCGCCGCCGATTTCCTCAACGATCTCGCGAAGCGTGGTTCCCATAGGAACCTCAACCAGACCAGTGTTGCGGATCTTACCGCCCAAAGCAAATACCTTGGTACCCTTGGACTTTTCCGTACCCATGGAGTTGAACCAATCTGCGCCCTTCAGGATGATCTGAGGAATGTTTGCGTAAGTTTCTACGTTATTGATAATGGTAGGCTTGCCCCACAGACCCTTCACAGCCGGGAACGGAGGACGGGGTCTGGGCTCACCGCGGTAACCCTCGATAGAGGTAAGCAGTGCGGTTTCCTCACCGCATACGAACGCACCGGCGCCCAGACGGATGTGGATGTCGAAGTTGAAATCCGTGCCGAAGATGTTCTTGCCGAGCAGGCCCATTTCTCTTGCCTGTTCGATAGCAATGTTCAGTCTCTTAACGGCGATGGGATACTCTGCACGAACGTATACCCAACCTTCATCTGCGCCAATAGCGTAGCCGGCGATAGCCATAGCTTCCAGCAGTGCGTGAGGATCGCCCTCAAGAACGGAACGGTCCATGAATGCACCCGGGTCACCCTCGTCTGCATTACATACAACGTACTTCTTATCGGAAACGGAAGCACGGGCGAACTGCCACTTTCTGCCGGTGGGGAATCCGCCGCCACCACGTCCGCGGAGACCGGATGCCAGGATGGTGTTGATAACGTCCTCGGGAGTCATTTCTTTAACGACCTTTGCCAGAGCAAAGTAGCCGTCCATAGCGATGTACTCGTCGATCACTTCGGGGTTAATAACACCGCAGTTACGGAGAGCAACGCGCTTCTGCTTTTTGTAGAACTGAGTTTCGGACAGGGATGCAATGGTCTCCTCAACCTTCTTGTCCTCAGCAGCATCGTTGTAAACAAGGCGGTCAACGATACGACCCTTGAGCAGATGCTCTTCTACGATCTCGGGAATATCCTCGGGGGTAACGCGGCTGTAGAAGGTTCCCTCGGGATATACGATCATGATCGGGCCGAGAGCACACAAACCGAAGCAACCGGTCTGAACGATCTTAATCTCGTTTTCAAGGCCCTTTGCCTGAAGCTCACCCTCAAGCTTGGTGAAAAGTGCCTGGCTGCCGGAAGACGTACAACCGGTACCACCGCAAATCAGAACATGTGAACGAAACATTTTATCGATCCTCCTGTGGAATTACTGCTTTGCTGCGCCAATGGTGTACTCTGCGATAACGGCGCCGCCTTTGATATGCTTCTCGACAACTTCCGCTGCCTTTTCAGGGGTCATTTT
>JBGVKV010000050.1:0-9732 GCA_045123975.1 Eubacteriales bacterium
AGTCAATGGATATACCGAAGAGGGTATTCACGTTGGATACGAAAAAACCGGCGTACTTGAAGAGAAGCAAAATGCCGATATCCACGGTGAGTGCCGCAAGGAGAGCGATTTTTGCACCGGGTTTACCGCGGTGCTTTTCCATGTACAGACAGCTGAGATAGCCTACAAATGCGGCGAGCAGAAGAAGAACGATCCGCTTAGGTTCACCCCAGCCGTAAAACAACAGTGATACGGCGAGCAAAATATAGTTGCGCAGGGAAATACATTTGGGTGAAAGATGGTACACCGCCAAAAGAACAGGCAAAAATATACCTAAGAACAACAAACCGGAGAAAACCACGGGGATGCTCCTTTCCGCGTGACGAGATTAGTAAACAAGGTATTATATATATGTAATAATTATAGCCGTTTGCTGAATAAATGTCAATAACAGAGCCGCATCGGTATAGGATAAAAGGAAAAGCCGCAGGATTACTCCATGCGGCTTTTTGCTATATGTGTTCAGATAGAATCGGCACTTAAAAGTCAAACTTGATTTCACCGTTTTCCAGCTTCAGGGCGGCGTCAAAGGACTTGCCGTTTTTCTTGGATACAAACCCGCGCAGCACCGGTGTGCGTCCCTCCCGCAAAAGCTGTTCCACAGCGGATTTGGGAACGGCACGGCCACACAGAGGGGAAAACAAACCAAACTTGCACCCGTCCTTATAGCCGCGGCATCCGTATCCCCGCTTGGTGCGGCGGACCTCCTGCCCGCACAGCGGGCATAAGCCCACAATATCGCCGAAAAATCCAATGTCTGTGTCCTCGTCCGGGGAGGTGGGTTTGGCTTCGAAAATGCGTGCAATTTCACTCTCCGCAATATGCAGACTGTCTTCGATGGTGGATTCGCCGCGGAAAACCCGTTTCAGAGAACGGCCCACGTCCGCCGTCTTGTATTTGTCCATGCTGATGCCCATATGCGTGAGCGATTCAATGAGGAATTCTCCCTCGGGCAGGATGCGGTATACGTCCTTTTTCAATTCGATGTATCCCGATTTACGGGCATTGTCAATGATGCCCGTACGGGTGGCTTCCGTACCCAATTCCAATCCCTCAAAGATGGCGCGATACTCCTCGGTATCGTCGGAGGAATCCTCGGCGGATTTTGCCTTATCCTCCCGGAATGGATTTTTCAAATAGTTATTCAGCGTTTCAATGGTGTAGTGCTTGGGCGGGGAGGTTTCCTTCTCTACGGGCCGGAAATCGATCTGCACCGTGTCGCCCTTATTCAAGGGAGGCAGGATCCGATCTTTCATGGTGGAGTCGTCGTATTTCATCCATCCGCGTTCCACAATGACGGTGCCCTTCAGGGTGAATTCTTCCAGATCCCCCACGGCAATTTTGATCTCCGTGCGGTGGGCAATACATTCCTCCGCACAGAATACCGCGGCAAAGCGGCGGAATACGGCGGAGTAAACCATCATCTCCCGCTCCGTAAGCTGGGCTTTGTTTGGTATCTTATACGTGGGTGTCAGCGCCGAGTGGGATTCGATCTTGGAATCGTCAAAGATGCTTTTTCCTTCCTTGAACACCAGCGGATAGCCAAGCTTTTTCGCGTTCTCGATGATCTTTCGGATCTTGTCCTTTTCGGCCGTAGCCAGATATTCCGAGTTGGTACGGGGATAGGTCAGGTAACCTTTTTCGTACAGCCCCTGTACAATCTCCAGACTTTCGGACATGGACATTTTGTATTTCTTTCCCAGGAAATTCTGCAGCTTGGAAAGGGAATAGAGCTTGCCCGGTGCGATCACGTCCTTCTTTTTCTTTACAGAGGTGACTACGGCGGTGGCGGAATTGTATTGCTGGCACAGTGCCTGCGCCCGGGATAGTTGATCCTTCGGGAACTTTTCCTTGCTTGTCAGCTCCACGGGAATGCCGTCCGTTTCCGCACGGCTGATGAGGGCGTAATAGATGTCCGGTACAAAATGGCGGATGGCCATATCCCGATCGTAGATGGCCCGGACGATGGGGACGATAACCCGTCCTACCCGCAAAAGAGAGCCGGTTTTCAAGGTGGCATAGCGGGTCAGATTCACCCCGTACAGCCAGTCGATATACGTCCGCGCAAAGCCCTCGTTGGCCAGATGATCGTATTCTCCGGCAGATTTCATCTCCGATAAAGCCTGGGAGATCGTTTCCGGTGTCTGGTCCGGCAGCCAAAGACGGTACTCCGGCTTTGGGGCAGCCCCCTCCATTGCGTGGGATACGCACAGACGGACGATGATCTCACCCTCACGGTCGGCGTCTCCCGCATTGACAATGCGATCCACGTCGGGGCGAAGGCACAGGGTGCGGATGATTTCAAACTGCTTCCGGACGCCCGGGTCTACGGTGCCGTCTGCGTTTTTTCGCAATTCAAAGGTGAACGCTTGGGGAAAACAGGGCAGATTCCGCATGGTCCATCGTGTGCCGCCCTCCGGATCGGGGGCATATTTCTCAATATCGGAAAGGGAAAACAGGTGGCCGAAAGCCCAACTGATTAGATATTCACCGACTTCAATGTATCCGTCGTGCCGCCGGGGCGATATGCCGCAGTGATGACGGACACCGTCCGCGATATTCCGTGCCAGGGACGGTTTTTCCGCAATGATCAGTACCATACCGTGCGCTCCTTTCCGTAAACAATTGTCCCTATAATTATACACTTTTTCGACGAAAATTGCAAGCAAAAACGGCCACCGGAATCGGTGACCGTTCTTATTGTTCATTATTTCTCAAACTGAATATTGGGCGTGTATTCGTAGCAGGTGGCGGTTACTTCAATGAGCCGTCCGTTTCTGTACACGCTGAACGTGATCGTATCGCCCACGTTGTGGCTCTTCACAAGAGTGGAGATGTCGGAGATGGTGCTGATTTCCTTTCCGTCCATGGCAATGATGCGGTCGCGGATCTGGAATACGGTATCGTTCAGACCGGGCTCCATTTCCACTACGTAGATGCCGAGGGAGGGAAGGTTGTAGTACAGCGCCTGCGTGATGCTGGAGGCCTGATAGAACGTGATTCCCAGCCAAGGCTTGCCGCTGACGTATCCCTGTGTCATCAGCTGCTCAGAGATGTTCACCGCATCGTTGACGGGAATGGCAAAGCCGAGTCCCTCGATGCCGGTGCCGGAGGATTTTGCGTTTACGATGCCGATGAGCTCACCGGCCATATTGAACAGACCGCCGCCGGAGTTGCCGGGATTGATGGCCGCATTGGTCTGCAGCAGGTTCATCAACGTGCCGTCCACGTTCACCTCGCGATCCAGAGCGCTGATGATACCGTTGGTTACCGTACCGCCCAATTCGCCCAACGGGTTGCCTACGGCGATGACCTCCTCGCCTACGGCCAGCTTATCGCTGTCACCCATCACAGCGCAGGGGAAAGGCTTCACGCCGCCGTCGATCTTGATAATGGCGATATCGGAGTCCGCATCCGTGCCGATAACCTTTGCCACGTACTCATCACCGCTGGTCAGACGTACGGTAATGGTATCCGCCACGCTGCCGCTGTCATCCACAATTACGTGATTGTTGGTAAGGACGTATCCGTCCTGGGTGATGATCACGCCTGAGCCGGCGCCGGAGGTGATATACTGGAAGCGATCACTGATCACGTATTCCGTTGTAATCTCCACCACGGTGTCCTTCACCAGATTCGCTACGTTATAGTAGGAGGAAGTACCGCCGTCGGCAGACATACCGTTTGCCGGAGAGGTGGTGGACTGGTAGATCACGCTGGGATTGGTGTTTCCACCGATCTGGTCCGCTACGGGCGGGGGCGTATTTGTATCCGCGGTAGCCAGATAGGCGCCGAAGAAGCCGGATGCACAGGAGAGAAGGAGCGTGCAGATGCAAAGCACGGCTACCGCACCGGAGCTCATGCCGTTTTTACTTTTCTTCTTGGGGGCCGGTGCCGGCGCGGGATTGTAGGGGGTATAGGTGTATCCGCCGGAGACCGGAGGCGTATAGGTGTTTTTTTCCTGCGCGGGAGCGGCAGGTTCTGTGGGTGCAGCAGGCTCCACGGGTGCGGCAGGCTCAGCAGGTGCAGCAGGTTCCACGGGTGCGGAATTGTCCTTATCGTCCTCCCGGGAGATCGGTTCCTCGGCGGGATTTGTGTTGTTATTCAGATTGTTTTCATTTTCGTCATGAAAAATGCCCAACATAATAGACTCCTTTCACAGAGAATTCTCTGCTTGATTATGAGTATATTATATCGGGCAAATGTGATGGTTATTTGAACACGTGCAAAAATTTGCTTGAATGTTATGCGAGTCAGTCCAACTCTACCGTTACGATAAAGCCGGAAGCGTTGTCGCCGGAGATCTCGTAATCCAGATCCGGCGGTACGGGAATGTAGGTAACGTCTCCCTCGGCCGCGGGCACGTAGTAGATCATATAACCCGACTCAGGCAGGCGGAATCCGTCGGTGACTTCCGTGGTGCCGTCGTCATGGATCAAAAGCCGGTCCGTGTTCCAGGTGAAGGTTTGCAGATACTGGTGGTATTCCTCAAAGCTGATATCCATTTCCGTGATCAGCCGTGCATGAGGTGCACCCACGTAGCGGTAGTGCCAGGGCTCGGAGGCGCAGCCGGTGATTTCCTGCATTTTCTCCGTGTAACGGAGAATAAAGCCGTAATCCGGTGCATGATCGATCAGCCAGGCGGCGTCCTCATACTCCGGGAAATAATACTGTCTTCCGTCGGCGAAGATGACCATATCGATGGCCAGACCGGCGTGATGCTCGCTGTTGCCTGGCAGGGCCACGTAAAGATCGGCCATCTCCTGTCCCTGGGATTTCACCCGGGAGTCGTACAGATCCTTCTGCACCTGATAGGATCGGAAGCCGCTGGTGACCAGGACCTTTTTGCACCCCGTAGCCTGCGCGAAATCCTCAAGCAGTGCATCAAAAACAGGAACGAGATCGGAATTCAGAGAAAGGGATATGGTACTGAGCTGATACACACGGTTTTTGTTGCTGTACAAAGTGGTTTGCGGTTGCTCAAAATCAAAGTTGTAGGGATGGTCCCGATTGACGAGGATCAGATTTCCGGTATGCACCTCATCGTTGTTTTTCTTTACCGTCACGGAATCCGGCTCGGTGATGGGGGCCGGAGGCCCGATAAAGGCCATATCGTAGCTTTCCGTCAGTACGTCCACGTTGGGCGTGACGGCGGGCAGAGTGATGGACGGATCCAGAGGTGCGTCGGGATCGAAGGGGGCGTTTGGCAATTCCGCCTTGTTTCTTGCGGAGATGACGATCAGGGATACGAGGACCGCGGCCATAAACAGTATGGCGCACAGAAGGGTACCTGTAATGGAGGCGGACCGTTTTTGTTTATGGGCAGCTCTGGTGCTGTACGGATTATCGTTCATAAATCAACATTCCATAAAGTGAAAATAATATACTATATTGTACCGCACGGGCGGCGGAAAGTAAAGGGGCAATCCCAAATTCACCATTGAAGATTTCATAAAGAAAAGGGAAGAGCGAATAGCTCTTCCCCAAATATTTCATTATATTACAGAGCGTCCTTGCGGGAAAGGTTCATACGGCCCTTCTCGTCGGTGCCCAGATACTTAACGCGGATCTCGTCGCCCACGTTGCAAACGTCCTCTACCTTCTCGGTGCGCTTGTTGTCCAGCTTGGAGATGTGAACCATGCCTTCCTTGCCGGGAGCAAACTCAACGAATGCGCCGATGGGAATTACGCGGGTAACGCGGCCGGTGTAGATAGCGCCTACTTCGGGCTCGAATACGATGCCGGCGATGATAGCGCGTGCTGCCTCGATGCCGTTCATATCGATACCGGAAATGAATACGCTGCCGTCGTCTTCGATGTCGATCTTCGCGCCGGTGTCGGCAACGATCTTCTGAATTACCTTACCCTTAGGTCCGATAACGTCACCGATCTTCTCCACAGCGATCTTCATGGTGATCATCTTGGGCGCATACTCGGAAACCTGCGGACGAGGAGCATCGATAGCCTTCAGAATAACCTCATCGATGATGTAATCGCGGCCCTTGTGGGTAACTTCCAGAGCCTGCTTGATGATCTCGGGAGTCAGACCGTCGATCTTCAGATCCATCTGAATGGAGGTGATACCCTTGTGAGTACCGGCAACCTTGAAGTCCATGTCGCCGTAGAAGTCCTCAAGACCCTGAATGTCGATCATGGTCATCCAGCGGTCACCCTCGGTGATCAGACCGCAGGAGATACCGGCAACGGGAGCAGTGATCGGCACACCGGCATCCATCAGTGCCAGAGTAGAGCCGCAAACGGAAGCCTGAGAGGTGGAACCGTTGGAGCTGATAACCTCGGATACGAGACGGATGGTGTAGGGGAACTCTTCCTTGGAGGGAAGTACGGGAATCAGGGATCTCTCAGCCAGTGCACCGTGGCCGATCTCGCGGCGTCCGGGGCTGCGAGAAGACTTAGCTTCACCGGTGGAATAACCGGGCATGTTGTAGTGGTGCATGTAGCGCTTCTCGGTCTCCTCGGAGATGCCGTCCAGCAGCTGAACGTCCGTCAGGGAACCAAGGGTCGCGATGGTCAGAACCTGAGTCTGTCCACGGGTAAACATACCGGAACCGTGGGTGCGCTCAAGCAGAGCAACCTCAGCGGCCAGAGGACGGATCTGATCCAGACGGCGGCCGTCCACACGCTTGCCCTCATCCAGCAGCCAGCGGCGAACGACGAACTTCTGAATCTTGTAAAGGATCTCGTTGATGACAACGTGCATGTCAGGATCGCCGCCATCGAACTCGTTGTATACGTTCTCGGTGATCACAGCCATACGCTCGTCGCGTACGTTCTTGTCATCGGTGTCCAGAGCGATGCGAACTGCATCGATGCAGTATTCCTCGATCTTCTCATACAGATCGTGATCCACCTCGCAGGAGGGGTAGTCGAACTTGGGCTTGCCGACAGCAGCGATGATCTCGTTGATGAATACCAGCAGCTTCTTGATTTCCTCGTGAGCCTTCATGATGGCGTCGAACATAACGTCATCGGGAACTTCCTTTGCGCCGGCCTCGATCATAACGACCTTCTTCTCGGATGCGGCAACGGTCAATTCCAGCGTGCTCTTCTCACGCTGAGCGGCAGTGGGGTTCATAACAATGCCGTCTTCCTCGGTCAGACCTACGAATACGCCACCGATAGGTCCGTTCCACGGAATATCGGAGATGGACAGGGCGATGGACGCACCAACCATGGCAGCGATCTCAGGGGAGCAATCGTGATCCACGGAGAGAACGGTCAGAGCCAGGTTTACGTCGTTGCGCAGATCCTTGGGGAACAGAGGACGGATGGGACGGTCGATTACGCGGGAGGTCAGAATGGCCTTCTCGCCGGGACGGCCCTCACGGCGGTTGAAACTGCCGGGAATGCGGCCTACGGAGTACAGACGCTCCTCAAAGTCAACGGACAGAGGCAGGAAGTCGATGCCGTCACGGGGACGCTCGGATGCGGTAGCACAGCAGAGAACTGCGGTGCCGCCGTAGCGGATAAGGCAGGAGCCGTTGGCCAGGCCTGCCATTTTACCGGTCTCAACAGTGAGAGGACGACCGGCAAACTCGTAGGAGAAAGTTCTGAAATTTTCGAACATTTCGCTTTACCAATCCTTAATTTTGATTTACGAGAACAACTCATTCTTCCGTAATCTCGCTCTTACGGAGATGCCGCACACGCGGTATCCGTGATGGATGGTGAGGTTTAGCGCTTAAATGCGCGCCTGACAGGCAGGCACAGATTTAACAGCTAAGCCTCGGTCCTGATACGGATAAGTGCAGGGGAGGAGTACAAACGAAAAACAAGCTGCGTCAAGCTGCTGTATTACAGCCTGCCGCAGCTCGTATCGCCTGTGTCGATTGCCGCTGTGCGGCGGAAAACCGGCAGACAGTAGCCGAGTCGATTACTTTCTGATTTCCAGCTTCTCGATGATGGCGCGGTAACGCTCGATATCGTTCTTAGCCAGGTAGTTCAGGAGGCTGCGACGATGACCAACCATCTTCAGAAGACCGCGGCGGCTGTGGTGATCCTTCTTGTTTGCCTTCAGATGCTCGTTCAGGGAGTTGATGCGGTAGGTCAGAACGGCGATCTGTACTTCGGGAGAACCGGTGTCACCCTCGTGGGTCTTGTACTTCTCGATAATCTGCTGCTTGATTTCCTTTTCCATGATATTCACCTCAAAAAAATAAATGTATTACGCCGCGAAACCAAGAAGTCGGTGGGTGAAAGTGTCCTGTAATAAGAACCTTTTATCCGAAAACCGAGTTTGCGGCACAACCGTGGTATATTATAGCACAATGAATCGCTTTTGTAAATAGCATAATCGAAATATTTCTAAATATTTCAGCGGGATTTTTTCGGTGTTTTGCCCATTTTATCGGACTTTTGGAAAAAGGAGCGAAGTCCCGCAAAGATCAGCATGATACCGAAGAGAATCCGCACCAGATTCTGGGGCAGGATTTCTGCCGTCCATACGCCGGGCAGTGCGCCGAGCATGCCGGCCAGTGCGGCGAGAATCACCCGGGAGACGGGGATATTGCGGCGGAGAATGTGTACGCAAAGTGAGGCAGATGCGGCAAAGAGAAAAAATACCAGATTGATGCCCTGCGCGTGCAATTGGGGCAGACCCAGAACCATGGTCAGATAGACCACAAGCAATCCGGCGCTGCCCACGCCCATTCCGCTGAGAATGGCAATGAGAAAGGACGCCGCAACCGTTATCCAATCCATAAAAACTCCTTACCGAACCACCATGCTGATTCCGGAATACAGAACCAGCACGGCAAAGATTTTTTTCAACACGGCCGTGGGGATTTTGCCCAAAAGAAGGGCGCCGATCACGCCGCCGGCCATGGCTGGAAGAATCAGCGGTGCCATCTCACTCATGTCGGCCGCGGATACAGTTCCATACAGACAGGCGGACAGGGCCGTAATGGGGATGACGGCAGAAAGCGTGGCTGCGAAAACGTTCCGTACTCCGTCCGCCGTCGGATCCTTCATGCAGGAGGAAAACGCCCATACGAGGAGTATGCCTCCCCCGGCACCCAAAAGTCCGTTCAAAAAACCGGCCGCCAGACAGATCAGAATGAAAATCAGAAGCGCTTTTGTTGTTTCCTTTGTCGGCTTTATATACATAACAGGCGTCCTTTCTGCCATTTCCTTTATCCGTACGCACCGCAGACGGTAAAATATGTGAATTCCTTTCAACTATGTTTGACGGAATACTTGTTTTTCTCTTTGATTTCTGTTATCATAATATATGATGCGGTAATTATGACCTTTTATTGAATCAGTATGCCCCGAGCCCGGGATGTCATACATGTACCCGTACTTACAAAGAGAGGATGCTTCCGCCAAACCGGAACCTGGAGATAGATTATGGCTGAGAAAAAGAAAAAGACGGAACAGAATAAGCGCAAAACCGTAAAAACGGCTTCCCGCTCCTATAAAAAATCTGCGCCTAAAAAGCCGGCAAATGATAAGGTCCGTGAAGCGGAAAAGAAGAAAGAGCCGATCCGCAAGCCAAACGGACTGATGGGGCAGCTCATGCCGTTTTTGCTTGGCGTGGCGGCTGTATTTATCGCCGTTTGTCTGCTTGTGTCCGGCGTCGGCGTCATTGGCTCCTTTATTAAAAACGTCCTGTTCGGTCTGTTCGCAGGCGGTGCGTATATTCTTCCTCTGTTTTTGGTCGTTGCCGCTTTT
>JBGVKV010000051.1:0-3024 GCA_045123975.1 Eubacteriales bacterium
CGCGCCGCGGCGGCGGAGATGCAGACCAATCTGCCCTTCCGCTGGTTCATCGGATGTCCCTTGGATCAGAGCGTGCCTCATTTCTCCACCGTCAACGCCAATCTTCTGCACCGCATTCCGAAGGAGGTCTTTGACGAAGCCTTTGCGGGAGCGCTGTGCGACATCATCGACGCCGGGGTGTTCTCCGCGGATACACTGGTGCACGAAAGTGCTTTTCTGCGTGCCGACGGCCATCTGGGCAACCTGAGTTCCCGCTATTTCGTGGCGATGGATCAATTGTCCTTCGCCCCCGAAGTGACGGAACCCGCCGAGGAAGATACCCCCGCGGCACAGCTCCAGCTGATGATGTAATATAAAAAGCCGACCGCGGCTCCGCGGTCGGCTTTTCGTTTATTTGGAGGAGGGTAAATAGGCCCGCAGCGTGCCCGCTACGGCACTGATGGGCATCGTCTGCAAAATGATCCGTCCCGGACCGCGAACTACGGTATTGAAAATACCCTCACCGCCCAAAAGGGCGTTTTTGATACCGGGTACACTGACCACGTCCATGGTACAAGTAGCATCCATCATAGCCAGATATCCCGTATCCACGATCATAGACTGGCCCTCGGTGAGCACGTACTCACAGGCATAGCCGTCGATCTCCACAAAGGCAGTACCGTTACCGGAAAGTTTTTGCATAATGAAGCCCTCGCCGCCGAACAAGCCGGCACCGAAACGCTTCTGGAAATGCACAGACAGTTCCACCGTCGCCTCGCTGGCCAAAAAAGCACTCTTCTGCACGATCACGGAACGGTCCGGTGTTACCTGAATGGCACGGATCGCGCCGGGAAAGCTGGAAGCAAAAGCGATCTGTCCCGGGCCGCCCTGGGCGGTATACCGATTCTGAAAAAGCGATTCTCCGGCAAACATACGGCCAATGGCCTTACCGAAGCTGCCGCCGACGGTTTCCATCTTCATGTTGGGGGTCATCCAGCTCATGGATCCCTTTTCGGTGATGAGCGTCTCCCCTGCCGCCACGTCGCAGATCACAACCGGCAGAGAATCTCCGATAATTCTGTACTCCATTACGTATCTCCTTTGCGAATATTGTTTTTCTGTATTGTACCACATCCCCCATTCGATTGCAATAAACCGCAGATAATTTTATGCGCGGGCTTGCAAGCGGATAAAAAATCGTTTACAATACATATATAGTCCTCAATATGCCTCATATTCTTCCCGTCCCGGGCGTACTATTCCACAGACATTAGTTTTCGGAGGAACGGTATGCTGTCGCAAAAACGGGGCGCTATGAGATACATAGCCTTATTTCTGCTTTTTTGTCTGATATTCACTGCACTGATCGGGGGATTTGCCTGTCTTGGCGCCACCCTTTCGGCGCGGAAGGAAGCAACGTCCGCCGAGGATGCGTCCGTCCATGCCCACCCCATCATCGTGATCGATGCGGGGCACGGAGGGGAGGACGGCGGTGCGTCCGGCTCGGACGGAACAAAGGAAAAGGATCTGAATCTGCTTGTGGCACAGGTCTTGTCCGACATTCTCACGGCGGCGGGATACGACGTGCGTATGACACGGACGAACGACGCTCTGCTCTACGATCTGTACGGAGATCTGACAGACTATACGGGCCACAAAAAGACCTACGATCTGCGCAACCGCCTGCGCTTCACCAAAGAAGCGGGGGCCGATCTTCTGATCAGCATTCACATGAACAAATTCCCCCAACCCCAATACAGCGGACTGCAGGTGTATTACTCTGCAAACGCACCGCAAAGCCGCACGGTGGCCGGGGTGATCCGCAACTACACAAAGCAATATCTTCAGCCGCAAAACGAGCGGGAGATCAAGGCAGCCACGTCTTCCATCTATCTTCTGCACCGATGTGATATTCCGGCGGTAATGGTAGAGTGCGGATTCCTTTCCAATGAAGAAGAACTGTCCCGTCTTAAAGACGAAACCTACCGCCGTCAGCTGGCCCTTGTGATCGCCTGCGCCGCAGCGGAATCCCTCAGCGGAGTCAAACAATAATACAAAGGATGAACAAACATGAAAGCACCCAAAAAGATATTCGTCTGCACCGAATGCGACGCCCAAACTCCCAAATGGCTGGGACGCTGCCCCGAATGCGGTGCCTGGAATTCACTTGTGGAGGAAACCTATGCGGCACCCGCGGCGGGCACGTCCGCTGCCTCCCTTACCCGGGTAACGGAGCACGCCGCCCCGCTGAGTGACACGGATGATGCGGAATGTATCCGCACCGTCACCGGCATCGGGGAATTGGATCGGGTACTGGGCGGTGGTCTGGTGGACGGCTCGGTGGTGCTTTTGGCCGGCGAGCCCGGCATCGGTAAATCCACGCTTCTTATGCAGCTGTGCGGTTCTCTCGGTACGGAGGGTAAGCTCCTGTACGTATCCGGTGAGGAATCCCGGCCGCAGTTGAAGATCCGCGCCAAGCGGCTGGGCACCTCCGGCGAGGGCATCGTTCTTTTGACGGAAACGGATCTGGACACGATTCTCACCGAATATGAGCGAGTGTAGCCGGACATTCTCATCGTGGATTCCATACAGACCATCTACTCTCAGCGGGCAACCTCCGCCCCGGGCAGTATTACCCAGGTACGGGAATGTGCCGCCGCTCTGATGCAGCGGGCCAAGGCGGACGGAGTTTCCGTGATCATCGTGGGTCACGTAAACAAGGAAGGCGGCATCGCCGGTCCGAAGGTGCTGGAGCACATGGTGGATGCGGTGCTCTATTTCGAGGGAGATCGGAGCCAGTCCTACCGCATTATCCGTGCGGCAAAGAACCGCTACGGCTCCACCAATGAGATCGGTGTGTTTGAGATGTGCGACAGCGGCCTGAGAGAAGTAGAAAATCCCTCGGCCATGCTTTTGTCCGAGCGGCCCACCAACGTGTCGGGAAGCTGTGCCGTATGTATTCTGGAGGGCACACGCCCCATCATTGCGGAAATCCAGGCACTGGTGACGCCGACCACGGCCCAGAATCCCCGCCGCACCGCCAAC
>JBGVKV010000052.1:0-10299 GCA_045123975.1 Eubacteriales bacterium
AAAGGCGTTTTTGCCGCCGTTTGCCGCACGGTGGGCTAAGGATACAAAAATAAAGGAGTTGCCTCGGCAACTCCTTTTTCTGTTATTTATCCTGATCCTGCATCTCCGGAATTACCTCGGGCAACGCAAACCAGAAGGTACTGCCCTGTCCTACCTCACTGTGCACGCCAAACCGGGCACCGTGCAGAAGCAAAATGCTTTTCACGATGGACAAGCCAAGACCCGTACCGGCCACCGGCCGCTTATAATAGTTCTTTACCGTATAATAACGATACCATATCCCGGGAAGCTGCTCGGGTGGAATTACCTCTCCGGTATACGTCACTTCAAAACGGCACCAGCCGTTTTCCGTTATTTGACGGATCTGCACCTTCTTATCCTCGCCTGTATAGTTGATGGCATTGTTGACCAGATTGTATATGACCTGCAGAATCTTGGAACGGTCGGCATAGATGAACACCTCCCGATCGCAAGCGAAAGTAATTTCATAACCGTCGCGGGTACGGAGCTTACCGTATCGCTCCAGTGTTTTGCGTACCGTTTCCGTCAGAGAGAATATTTCGCACTTCAGTTGACTGCGGGAAGCCCCGGTCATAGCGGAAATATCCATAATATCGTTGACCAGAGCGCTCAGACGCTTCGTCTCGTCAATGATGATCTGCATGTTCTCCGTGGTCATCTCTCCGGGTATATCCCGCATGACCTCGCTGTATCCCGAGATCATGGTCAGCGGTGTACGCAGATCGTGGGAAATATTGGCGATCAGCTCCTTCTGCATCGTGTCCAGATTGGACAATTCTTTGGCAGCGTAGTTCAGAGCGTCGCCCAATTCCGCCGTTTCCCGGGAAGTTCCGCCATCAAAATGAACGTCGTAGGTACCCGACGCCAGTTTTCTGGCCTCCGCACTCATCTGAGCGATGGGACGGGAAATATGCTTGGAGATCAAAACGGCAATCACCGCCGTCAGCAGCAAAAGGATGCCGGTGATCAGCCCCAGCTGCAAAGTCAGGGTTTGCCACGTATTCTCAGCCAATTCGATTTCACTGTTCAGTACGATGAAATAAGTAGATCCCTGCTTTGTCCGCCCCAGGTGGGCAGAAATAATGCTCTCCGGCACCTCTCCGTCGGGTGGGGACACGAAACCGCTTTCCGAGATGCGCTCTGTGTAATATTCCTCACGGGATGCACCCATATACAAACGATTCATCAGCGGATCGGAGGAAACGTTGTGGATGATGCAATTTCCCCGGATGTGGGACTGTGCACGCACAATTGCATCCCGTCCTACGATTTCGTACACGGTAATGCACACACCCGTTCTCTTGGCGATCGGATCCGTATGGGACTGAAGATTTCCCTTATCCGCAACCGACACGATTCGGTCTGCGATCGTGCGCAGCTCCCTTGTCTTTGCGGATGCATACATGGGCTCCAAAAGGAACAACTGAAACACCCACAAAAGCAAAAGCATCACCGTCACAACACCGGACATAAGGAAGAAGATCTGCCCCCTCAGTCCGGGATAACGGGAGGAGGATTTTTCTACGGCTCTCATAAGATTTTACCCGTATCGAACCGATATCCTACACCGCGAAGCGTAACGATGTAATCCGCATACTTGCCCAGGCTGCGGCGCAGCAGCTTGACATGGGTATCCAGTGTACGGTCGTCGCCAAAATAATCGTAGCCCCACACCTCAGAAAGAAGCTTGTCCCGGGACAAAGCGATATTCCGGTTTTTCAGCATATAGAAGAACAGCTCGTATTCCTTGGGGGACATGTCGGCACGCTCGCCGTCGATATACACGATACGTGCGGTAAGATCGGCTCTCAGTCCACCCAGATCCACGATCTCGTTGGCAGAGGGGGTGTCCGCTCCTTTGGCAGACGCACGGACGCGCTTCATCACCGCTTCCACCCGAAGCATCAATTCCTTGGGGGAAAAGGGCTTCACCACGTAATCGTCCACACCCAGGCCAAAGCCGTTAATTTTATCGTATTCCTCGCCGCGGGCGCTGAGCATGATAATGGGAACATCGGAAAACTTCCGAATCTCCCGACATGCGGAAAAACCGTCCAATTCCGGCATCATAATATCGAGGATTACGATATCGTATGCGCCCTCACGGCAAAGCCGCACCGCTTCCATACCGTCGCCGGCTTCCGCAACCGTATGCCCCTCAAAGGTGGCATATTTGGCGATGAGCCGACGGATCATTTCCTCGTCATCGACCACAAGAATGTTATACATTGCGCGCTCCTTTCCTTGTTTACTGCGGCATATACCATTGCTTTTGCGCCGCAAAATACTCTATCACGCCGCTTGTGATTCCCTCTGCCGCTGCCGTAATGCCGCCGTTCAGCATATACTCGTATTCCTCCACACTGGTCATAAAGCCCACCTCGATCAGCACGGACGGAAATTTGGGATTGCGGCACATCATCAGCTTCTGCTGGGCAGGAGCCCGCTCGTTCCGATTCAGGGAATCCGCCACTGCGCCGGACATACACTCCGCCAGCAACACCCCGGAATCCGCCCACCACAGGCAGAGCGATCCCCGCACACGGGTCACGTCAACGGAATAATCCATGGAATTCTGATGAATAGAGATCGAAAGATCCGGGGACACGCCGCAGAGATAAGACGCACGGGCAGAAAGAGGAACCGTACGGTCGTCCTCCCGTGTCAGGAGCACCTCCGCCCCCAGTTCTTCCAGTTTTCCCTTCACCGCCAGGGTGACGGAAAGATTCAGATCCTTCTCGTGAACGGACATCCGATCCGTGTACTGTGCGCCCAATGCGCCCGAATCCGTGCCTCCGTGCCCCGCATCCAGCACGATGCGGATACCGGTAAGAGGCTTGTCACTGTCCAGCGGAAGATCCTTCGGATTGGGCAAAACGGCGCGGACGCCGCCGTTTTCGTATTCGAAATCAAATCCGTAGAAATTTTTTGCGTCCACCAGCGTACAAACGAGCCGTACGCAATTTGCCTTATTGGGATACGTAATCCGCACATCCGTAATGAGGGGATTATCAGCCACGGTGATTTCCTTCGGCACGGTGGACGCGTCCACGTTATAAAGAGTCAATTCAAAAGCACCGTTCCGGACGGTGCCGTTATGGGGCACGTTTTGATCCACCGACACGGAAATGCAGGTGTTGTCTCCGTCGGAGTTTACACCGATCGCCCCCAGTTTCCCGATGGGAATGTCCGTATCCGACGGCAATTCCTCGACGGAATCCTCATACACGTAGCCGCCCACGCGCAAAAGATACATACCGTTTCCCTGCCAGCGGGCATAATCCGTCATCCCCGCCGACTGGACGGAGAAATCCCCGTAATAATCGGAGTCAAGTCCCAATTTCAGCTCGGTGTGATCCTTCGTCACCCGCACGGGAATCAGGGCATCCGCCCCCTTCACACGCACGGATCCTCCGATAGCGGACGCTTCGTGCTGGCCGGATTTAGCCAGAACGAAGACCTCCCCCGCCGCACGGATTTCCTCCGCACTGCAAGTGGGCAGAGTGATCTGCCCCGCGAAGGAAGCAGGCATCCATTTATCCTTGGCAGACGGCTTCGTTTCCGTTTGCTTCAAGCGTACGGACAGATTGCCCAAATACGCAGTCACTACCGATCCCGCCGGTGCGGTACAGGTAATTTTCAGGGTGCTGCCGCCGTTCTGCAGCACGTCCCTTGCGGGGGACACATTCGTCACGGAAAACTTGTCCATAGGCGTATCGGCGGGCGCACGCATAGATGTGGGTGCTGTTCCGCCGTAAACCGTATGGGTATAACGGACGCCGTCCTGCTCGAGAACGAAGGTGTTCTCGCCTTTGGCCAGATCCACGTAGACGGAAAAATATCCGCCGCGGGTGCGGCTGACTTTCCGGCCGTTCAAAGTAAGGGGCTTGTCCGGGGAAGACGAACCGATCAGGTACGTCCCGGATGCATTCACGTAGGTGCCACTGGGCGGCGAGCTCACGCTCGGTGTCTCACCGGTGGGCGAAGGATCCACGTAGATGATCGTACTGCCGTACGCCTCCTGCAATTCATCCCGCAGAGAAAAAGCGTTGCGGCGGATCTCGTCGTATCCGTAGAAAATACTGCCACGGTAGGTCAGCTCACTTCGGGCGAAGGTGATCTGCTCCGCTATTTCCCCCTCGGGAGATGACCAAACGTCATAATTGTATGCGGCGTGGGACACCAACAGATCCACTCCGGTGCCGTCCAGCACCCGATTCCACCATCTGGTCAATTCCGCAAAAGGAGCCACCTCCGTGGTGAACCGCCAATAGATCTGGGGCGCCAGATAATCGACGTATCCTCCCTCCGCCCAGGCTACGGGATCGCAATAGATGGAGAAATAGGACTGCATACCGCGGGTAGCGGAGCCGCCGTTTTTGCCGTCGTCGTTTTTCCAGATACCGAAGGGCGCCACACCGAACTGCACATCCGCACTGACGCTTTTCACAGCGTCGTAGCATCCCTTTACCATTTGATTCACATTGTCACGGCGCCAATCCGCACGGGACATACTGCCTCCGTATTGGGCGAAAGAGTCGTCATCGTTGAAGATTGCCACCGTACCGTCGGACAGCGTAACGGGATAAGGATAAAAATAATCGTCGAAAATCACGCCGTCCACGTCGTAGCCCGCCACGATCTCCTTCACGCCGTCGGCGATCAGCTGCCGCACTTCGGGAATACCGGGGTTCAGATACAGTCGGCCGTCCGCATAGGCAACAGCCCATTCGGGATGTTCCTTAACCGGGCTTCCGTCGGGCAGATCTGCCCCGTTCACGTTGGGCTTTGCTTCCGAGCCTGTGGATACCCGCAGAGGATTGACCCATGCATGAACGAAAATGTTCCGCCGATGGGCTTGTTCCACCATATAAGAAAGAGGATCCATCACCAGTTTACCGTTGGTGGAAAGAGCGCGGGATACAGGGAAAATATCCGATTTATACAGAGCATCGCATGCAGGACGAACCTGGAAGTACACCGTATTCAATCCGGCTTCCTCCATGGTATCCAGTATACTGTCGATCTCTTTTTTCAGTGCAGCGGCACTCAGATCTGCCTTCGTGGGAAAATCAATATTGTAAACCGACGCGATAAAAACACCCCGCACTTCGCTGGCGGGATCGATCAGCGCCATAAGCGCAGGCGCATCCGTCTCCGACTCCACCGGCAAAAGGGCGCAGGAAATCGCTGTCTCCTCGTCTTTCTTACATCCGCCCAAAGAAACAGCGGAAAGAATCATCAGAAGAAGCAGCAGTATCGCACACGTTCTGTAAGTAAATTTTCCCATCTTGCATTACCCCGTGAAAGAACAGTTTCCTTTTATAGTATGCGGGATACACGTATTCTATTATATGATACCACACACCCGAGCAAAATCAAGGGTATGTGTGTAAACATTCTGTTTTTCGACAAATATCCAAAAAGGACCGCCGCTTTCGCGGCAGTCCTTTCCGTTTTTTCATTATCCCTCGTAGCCCGTGTCCTCGGAGCCGATAAGCATATAATCCGCCGGATTCACACTGACTCCGTCCACTTCCAGCTCATAGTGCAGGTGAGACGATTCCGCTACCTCCGCAAGCGCACTCTCACCGATGGAGGCAATCTTTTCGCCCGCTCTCACCCGTGCTCCTACCGCAATGCCGTCGGGCAGCTGGGGAGACAGATTCTTATAGATACTGCACGCTCCGCCCGTGTGCTCAATGGAGAGGCAGGTACCCATCATCGGATCCTCCCAGATCGCCCCGACAGTTCCGTCCGCTGCGGCACACACCGCAGCACCGGCTGTAGATACGATATCCACACCGGCGTGGGTGCGGTAATCGTTCATGGTCAAGGAATACACCGGCACGTCCAGTGCGTGAGACTTGGAGATCATTCCCGCAAGGGGCGCGATAAAGTCAGGAAGCTGCTCCTCTGCGCTCACAGGCTCTGCCTCCTCCTTGGGCGCCATTGCCGAGGTAGTATCCGATTCCTTCGGCGGGTCTGTATCCGCAGGCACCGAGGTAGACGGCACATCGCTTTCCTTATGTGCGGACGTGTCCGGCTCTGCGGTATTCAGTGCAGAGGAAGAATCCTGAGGATTGAATGGTACCGGCTTTTGACGGCGGTCCTGCATCAAAGTAAGGCAAATCAGCACGGCGGCAAAGGCAAGGATCACGGCAAGGGTGATCACCAAAGCCCGGTTTTGTCTGCTTGCGCGGTTTGTGTTGTTCATTTTTCATACCTTTCTCCCCGAGCGGTATTCGGGGGTGGATTTTCTGTTCCGACAAAGGTATTTTTACCACAAATCACACAATTATGCGGGAATTCGGATATTTCTCTTCAAATTCACGCCACAAAATTGACTTTTCACCGCATATGTACTATAATAAAAGCAATAAATCGTTCTAAATAAAGGAGACGCTATGATACTGATCGAAAGAACCTCCGTTATGAATCTGGACAACGCCATCCGCGGCGCGCGGAATCCTATGAACAGCTGGGCCAAAAGTGACAGCGGTTATAACGAGGACGGCGTCTTTGCCCTCGGTCCGGCGGATGTGGACTTCGGACACCGTCTGGCCGTAGCCGGAACGGATCACAGAAAATTCCTGCGGCAGATCTTCGTATCGGTGGACATCACCGCTCCTCTGTACTGGTGGAAGGAATTTGACACCTACAAGGTGGGCACGGTAGCCAACTCCTGCTCCACCATGCACAAGATCCACGCAAAATCCTTTGAAAGAGCGGACTTCAGCTATGACCGTATGAGCGAGGAAGCCCTTGCCTGTCTGGATTCCGTGATTGCACTCTTGGAAAAGCAGCGCGTGAAGTTTGTGGAAACCAAGGAGCTTTCCTACTGGCACGATATGATCCAGCTCCTTCCCTCCTCCTACAATCAGATGCGCACCTGCACCCTGAACTACGAAAATCTGAGCAACATCTACTACGCACGCCGCTATCACAAGCTGGCCGAGTGGCACACCCTGTGCGACTGGATCATGTCTCTTCCCTACGCCAAGGAATTCATCGCTGTGAAAGAATAAAGAAAATCCCGCAGGATCACTCCTGCGGGATTATTTTTTATACAGTTTTTATGGGATTGCTGTCGAAGAACAGGCACTCAGCACCTGCAATACGGCGGCACAGATCTGCCAGGCGGGAAAGCACGGGAGCTTCCGTAAAGTAATGCCCTGCCTGGATGACGTTGATACCGTCGTCTGCGGCATCCAGCGTGATGTTGTATCCTGCGTCGCCGGTGATATACGTATCTGCGCCCGCTGCTTTGGCTGCGTAGATGAAATCGCCGCCACCGCCGCCCACCATGGCCACTGTTCTGACGGGACGCTTTCCCGCAAACTGCACCACAGAGCATCCCAGGGCCTCTTTGATATGGGCCGCAAAGGCCTCCAGGGACACCTCCTCGGGAAGATGGGCAATACGGCCCAGGGTGGGAGATTCTGGATCGCCGAAGCAATCGGCCACGGTAAGCCCCAGCGCCTCACACAATGCGTCGTTGACGCCGCCCTGTCCCGCATCCAGTCGGGTATGGAAAGACATCACGGCCAGATCGCCCCTGATCGCCGTAAGTGTGCGGTCCCCGCTCAGAAAATCGGGGTCCAGCGTCTTCAGGGGACGGAACAGCATGGGATGATGGGTAAGGAGCACCTGGCATCCCTCCTTCACCGCGCAGGCAATCGCCTCACTCGATGCATCCAGCGCCAGAAGCACCCGTTTCACTTCCTTATCCGGATCGGCACAGACCATCAGTCCGTCGTTATCCCAGGAACAGGAAAGGGAGCGGGGATACATCTCATCCAAAGCACGGTACAGATCACGAATCGTCATAGGGCCACACCTTCTCTTTCAGCAATAGTATATAATTCCGACAGCAGCGCATCTTCAAAATCCGTAGGCAGCTCGCCGGCCAACAGTCCCTTCTGCCGCTTTTCCACGGAGTGGATCTCCCGTATCAGATAATCGGCGAACAGGGGATTTCCCGCGCTGCCCCGCTGGATATGCGCCACACCAATGAGATATTCTCCGGGGGTAAAATCACGGATCACTCCGTCGTAGGACACGTGAAGGCAGGTGTATATCTTCCCTGCCGCGCCGGCCAGTTTTTCATCCTCGATCCGATAGCCCCGGCGGGCAAGATATTCTCTCAGATCCGCCGCCTTGGACATAGGCTGCAGGATACACTTTACGTCTTCCTCACGGGTATAGGAGGCATCATCCAGAATCCGCGCGATCAGCTCGCCGCCCATCCCGCAGATAAGGATATCCTTCACATTTTCTGCTGCCAGATCGATCCCATTCAACCCGTCTGCCAGATAAAAAGACATCCGGGACGTGCATCCGTACCGGGCGGCATTCTCTCTTGCCTTGGCAAGAGGTGCCTCATGTACGTCGGACACAACCGCGCGGGGACAGACGCCGGACAAAAGCAGCCGTATCGGAAGATAGGCGTGATCCGTACCAACGTCGCAGGCCACGCAGTCGGGCCGGACAAAAGATGCCGCCAGATTCAGGCGATCGTCCGTCAGGGGAAAATCATACGTATTTGTCATAATCCTATGCAAAACGGCGGGTCACCCCGCCGTTTTATTCCTTATTTCTTGTCAGCGAAATAATCGTTCAGCTTCTTAACCAACTCGTTGGCGTCGGTGTTGTGAACGGCGCAGGCATCCTCGATGCTCTCGCCGCGGGATGCAGGGCATCCGAGGCAGTGCATGCCGATCTCAAAGAAGAACTTTGCGGTCTCTACATCGTAGTCGAGAACGTCGCCGATAATCGTATCTTTTGTTACTACCATTGTTTTGTACCTCTATTGTAATTTATATATTAGTTTGCTTTAGCCATTGTGTTTTCGTCGGGGACGATTACCTTGCGGATATCGGCACCGATCTTCTGCAGTTTGCCCACGATATCGTCGTAGCCACGCTCGATCAGGTGAATATCCTCCACCTCGGTCTCGCCGTCCGCAATCAGACCGGCAATGATCATAGCCACACCGCCGCGAAGATCCACTGCTTTAACGGGAGCGGCGCTCAAGGAAGAACCGCCCTCAATGATGGCCGTCCGGCCATCCACCTTAACCTGGGCACCCATACGGCGAAGCTCATCCACATAGCGGAAACGATTTTCATACACTCCCTCGGTGATATAGCTGACACCCTGTGCCTGGGTAAGGAGCACCGTCATCTGGGGATGCATATCCGTGGGGAAACCGGGATACGGATGGGTCTTTACGCTGGTACGGGTCATTTCCGCCGCACCCTTTACAAGAACCGCATCGTCCAATTCCTCAACGGTAACGCCCATCTCATCCAGCTTGGCTGCGATGGACTCCAGATGCTTGGGGATTACGTTATTGATACGCACGCAGCCACGGGTAGCCGCCGCGGCGATCATGAACGTGCCTGCCTCGATCATATCGGGGATAATAGCATAGGTACAGCCGTGAAGGCTGGGAACACCCTTGATCTTGATCATATCCGTACCTGCACCGCGGATATTGGCACCGCAGGTGTTCAGGAAGTTGGCCAAGTCAACGATATGAGGCTCACGGGCCGCATTGTCGATCACCGTGGTGCCTTCGGCCGTTACGGCCGCCAGCATAATATTGATGGTTGCACCGACAGATACCAGATCGAAGAAGATGTTGGTACCGACCAGCTTACCGTCTTTTGCCTCAATAGAGATGTTTCCGTTTTCCAGATCCACCACACCGCCGAGAGCCTCAAAGCCCTTGATGTGCTGATCGATGGGACGCTCGCCGAAATCGCATCCACCGGGGAAGCCGACCTTAGCACGGCCCATACGGCCCAATTCCGCACCCAGCAGATAGTAGGATGCACGCATCTTACGGAATGCATCCGCCGGAACGGAATCAATATCGATGTGAGAGCAGTCGATCTCGTAGGTGTTCTTGGACAGCATACGGATCGAGGCACCCATAGAGCGCAGAATATTGAAGGAAACAGTTACGTCCCGCACACCGGGAATATTCTCGATAATGCATTTGCTTTTCACGAGAACACACGCATATATTATAGGCAGGGCGGCATTTTTCATACCGCTGATTTCAACGTTGCCAAAAAGCGGATTGCCGCCGCGAACAACGATTTTTTCCATATATAATCCAAATCCGACGAAAAAGTCAGATCTATTCCTTTCCGTATTATCCCGGATATCGAAGGGCACGTGCACCGGCTGTCACCGGCAGCAGACTACCGTCCGAGCATACTGACCCATCATGGTTTCAGTATCATATATATTATAACAACTTGACAA
>JBGVKV010000053.1:0-6653 GCA_045123975.1 Eubacteriales bacterium
TTCGGCAAATTCACGCAGGCACGTGTATACGTGAAAGAGCAATCCCACGGCTTCCCGCGGAGCGTCTTTCATACGGGAAAGGCATTCCTGCCAATCCTCCAGCATGAAGGTGGCGATCAGCATATCCTTGGAGGGAAAATAGTTGTACACCGTCCCCACGCCCACACCGCACTCGCCCGCCACGGAGCGAATGGTGGTATTCTCATATCCGTGACGGACAATCTGCTCACGTGCCGTGTCCAGGAGCTGGCGACGGATATTTTCGATGATCTTCGGCATAACTCACCTCCTATTATGAACGTGTTCACTTAACCGTATTGTACTATATCGATAAAGCAAGTGTCAATATGTTTTTCGGAAATTTTACTGTATTTCCACAATCACTAATTCCGGACGATTGAAAATCCGGGGAATCCGTGTAGTTTCTCTGGCCAAGCCGCGGCTCACGATCATACAAGTATCGTTTTGCTCATATAAACCGCCCGCATATTTCGGAAACAGACCTTGATTGGGTGCGATCAGTCCGTTCATCACGTAAGGAATCCGCCACTGTCCGCCGTGAGCGTGCCCGCACAGCACCAGATCAAAATCCCGGGCGGCATAGGACGGAAAATACTCCGGTCGATGAGCGAGAAGGATAGTGTAATTCTCCTCTGCCGTATCCGCAAGGACCTGATCCAATCGGGCATCGTAATACAGCGCGTCCGCATCCAGCAGGTAGCTTTCCGGATCGTCCACACCGCAGACAATCAGCCTCTCCCCGCGTATATCAAGCGTAACGGATTCCTGGGACAGCACGGGAATACCGTACTTTTCCAGAATCGCCATCTTGACGGCGAAGGCTTCCGCACCGCTCCAACATTCGTGATTGCCCGTCACGTAATAGACAGGATACTTCCCCGCTATTCCCGCAAGAAACACCGCCGTGTTGGCGTCGTCAATCTCATCGTCAAAAATGTCCCCGCCCAATAGGATCATATCCGGCTTTTGCGCGGTTATGGCATTGAGCAATTCCGATTGATTCTCTCCATACCGGCAGGAATGAAGATCCGTCACCAAGGCGATCCGTACCGGGGTGTTGATCTTCTCCGTTTCCAATGTATATGTACGGATCACGAGTCGGTTGTCCAAAGCAAAGGGCAACACCACCGCACAAAGCAGCACGGCTACGCCGCAGACAATCCAAATCCGTTTCCTCTTTTTTCTATTGATGCCCATAATCGGATCTCCTTCTCGTGTTGTATGGGACCAGTATACCATACTTTTTTGAACAACAAAAGGCTGGATTAAAAAAAAGGCTGTCGCATTTAGATGCGACAGCCCCAAATTTTTGTGACACAGGCACAAAAATTTGAAATCCCGAAGGAATTTGTGGCGAGATTCCCCGATTTTTTGCCCAGCACGGACAAAAATGGCCGCCTCTGCGGACAAGGGGAAACTCGCGGAGGTGCTGCATTGCTAAATGCAACACCTCCTTTTTCCGTATTCTTATCCCAGCAGTACGTCGCTCACCAGCATCACGCAGAATCCCACAAGAAGCGCATAGGTAGCCCCCCGCTCACTGCCGTGGGCGTGGGTCTCGGGAATCATTTCGTCACTGATAACGTACAGCATGGTTCCGCCGGCGAAGGCCAGCGCAAAGGGGAGGATCGATGCGGCTACGCTGACGGCGAAGTAGCCGATCAGTGTGCCCACCACTTCCACAAGGCCTGTGATCATAGCACAAATAAAGGTCTTTTTCGGTGTGACACCGGCGGCCAGCATAGGCCCGATGATCACCATTCCCTCCGGGATATTCTGCAAAGCGATACCGCCGGCAATCATAAGAGCTCCGCTCACGTCGCCCGCCCCGAATCCTACACCCGCGGCGATTCCCTCGGGCAGATTGTGGATAGCAATGGCGGTAACGAACAGAAGCACTTTACTCAGATTGGCGTTGTTGTGGGATTCGGTGTCCCCGCCCACCAGACGGTGCATGTGGGGCACCAGCTTATCGATCAGATTCAGGCAGATTGCACCCACAAATATACCCGCCACGGTAATCAGAAAGCCGTATTTTCCGCCGTACTCCAGGGACGGAAGAATCAGTCCCAGCACGGCCGCTGCCAGCATAACGCCAGCCGCAAAGGAAAGGACGATATCGGAAAACTTATGGGATATTTTCTTGAAAGCAAAGCCGATAAGAGATCCGAAAATTGTGGCACCGCCCACGCCCAGAGCGGTCAGAAGCACCAGTTTCATTGTCTGTCTCCTTATGTAAGCATCCGCCCGCACGTCGGCGGGCGGATACGCTGTATTATACTTTTTCCTGTCCCATCAGAATTTCGGAGATTACGTCCAGCACCTTCGCATGGCAGCCGCCGCATCCGGTGGAGCAGTGAGTTACTTTCTGCACGTCCTCAAATGCTTTGAGCACGTCATCGAACTTTTCGTGATCGTGAAGCGCATCCACGATATCGAAATAGGTCACTTTTTTGCAGTTACAGATCGTATAATTCTCTTTCATTGCGGGCCTCACTTACTCTGCCTCAGAGAACATATCCTTGCCTACGCCGCAAAGGGGGCACTCGAAATCCTCGGGCAGATCCTCAAATTTCGTGCCGGGAGCGATGCCGTTATCGGGATCACCCTTAGCCTCGTCGTATTCCCAACCGCATGCGTCACAAACGTATTTTTTCATGATAATTTCACCTTTCATTTACTAAAATGTTTACAGTACCAGAGACGGTGCTGTATATACTCTTGCGCCCAATTCCTGATTGAGCATATAAAGGCTCTTGGGATCGGAGCCGAACAGCTCCAATTTGGTAATCAGATCGTTGGCGTTGGTTTCCTCCTCGCCCTGCTCTTTTACAAACCAATCCAGGAACTGCATGGCACGAAAATCCCGCACCTCGTAAGCCGCCGCATAGATATCGTGGATGAGGGAGGTAACGTACTCCTCGTGCTCCAAACCTGCCTTAAGAACCGCCATATTGTCGGCAAACTCTCTCTTCGGGGAGTCGATAGCCTCCAGCGTCACCGGCATGTTATTGTTCTGCAGGTACTGATAGAACAGAAGTGCGTGATCTCTTTCCTCCTGGGCCTGAATCATGTACCAATTGGCGAAGCCGTCCAGGCCTTTGGCTTTGAAGTAGTTGGAAAACTCCAGATACAGATAGGCAGAATAGAATTCCTTATTGATCTGGTTGTTCAGAAGCTCATGAACCTTTTTGTCCATACCTGCCTCCGCTTACTCCACGTCTGCCTTCCACAAGCCGTGGAGATTGCAGTATGCGTATACCGCTACGGGAGTCTCATCGGAAAGCGCGAAGGTTACAACGGGCTCGGATCCGGTCTTCAGGCACTTTCTCTGGCCGCCGCGGTCGGTCTGCAGATATACCCACGCGATGTGGTGCTCTTCTGCCATGGGATGCGCTACGGATCCAACGGTTACCTTTACGGTGTCACCCTCACGGGTTACAACGGGGATATGCTTCTCGTGGCTGGCTTCTACTACGCCGGGCTCCAGCTTGGTCATCTTCTGACCGCAGCACATCATAGGTACACCTGCGTCGTGGATCATGCCCACCATATTGCCGCAATGCTCACATACATAGAATTTGTTCTCACACATAATATTATCCTCCAAAATTTGTTTTGTTTAATATTTTATTTTTTATTTGTTTTTTACATTACTGAATGGGTTCGAAATCGGCGGCGCCGTGCTTGCAGAGGGGACATACGAAATCCTCCGGCAAGGTATCGCCTTCGTGCACGTATCCGCAGATCTTGCACACAAATCCCTTGACACCCTCTGTCTGGGGCTTGGGCTTTACGTTGTTCTGGTAGTAGGTGTAGGTCATGGTTTCCTTATCCGTCAGCACTCTTGCCTCAGTTACGGAGCAGATGAACATACCGTGGGTGTCCAGATCCACGTACTGCTCCACCTTGAGAGACATAAAGGAGTTGATATACCGGGGCAGGAACACCAGGCCGTTATCGGACCGGAGGGGCTCGCAGTTCTCAAACTTATCCACATTGCGGCCGCTCTTGAAGCCGAACTGCTCGAACACTGCGAAGGGCGCCTCTGTGCTCAGGCAGTTGATGTTCATCTTACCGCTCTGCTTGATCACGTGGTGGGAGTAGTTTTCTTTATTGATGGTCACGGCGATACGGTTGGGCGTATTGGTCACCTGGGTTACGGTGTTGACGATCAGACCGTTGTCCTTCTTGCCGTCGTTGCAAGTGATCACGTACAGACCGTAGCCGATATTGAACAACGCGCTCAGATCGTTTTTGTTGGCGGTGGAATCCATCTGCGCCAGATACTCGCGGCACAATTCGTCCGAGAGGTCATTCAGCTGCTTTTTGCTGTCCTCATTCAGGGAGGAAAGAATCCGCACGGTAGTATCCGTAAAGGTGATATTCTTGCTCTTCTCAAACATTTCCCGCATCACCTTGGCCGCCATCGGTGCCCAGCTGCCGTTCTCAATCAGAGCCACGGTGCGATTCTGGAAATTCCGCTCGGTCAGGTGGGTAATGAAGGTGTGCATGAACGGGAAGATCTCGGCATTGTAGGTAGTGGTGGCCAGCACCAGCTTGCTGAAGCGGAACGCATCGCTGACTGCCCGGGACATATCACACCGGGCCAGATCGTACACAACCACCTTCGGGCATCCGTTGGCAGTAAGCTTCTCCGCCAGCTGGGCCACGGCCTTTTTGGTGTTGCCGTACACGGAGGTATAGGCGATCACGATACCCTCCTCCTCGGCCTGGTAGGAGGACCAGGTGTTGTAGAGGTTCAGGTAGTATCCCAGATTCTCCGTGAGCACGGGACCGTGGAGAGGACAGATGATCTCGATGTCCAATCCGGCCGCTTTTTTCAGCAGCGCCTGTACCTGTGCGCCGTATTTGCCTACGATGCCGATGAAATACCGGCGGGCCTCGTCTGCCCAGGGCTCATCCGTATCGGGAGTACCGAATTTGCCGAAGCCGTCGGCGGAAAACAGAACCTTGTCCGTGGAATCGTAAGTAACGATGACCTCCGGCCAATGAACCATCGGTGCGGTTACAAACGTCAGATTGTGCTTACCCAAAGAGAGCGTATTCCCTTCCCCCACCACGATGCGGCGATCCGCGAAATCCGTAGCGAAGAAGTTGTTCATCATGGCAAACGCCTTGGCGGAGGACACAATTTTTGCCTCGGGATATGCCTTGGCAAAGTTCAGAATGTTGGCCGCGTGATCCGGTTCCATATGCTGAACGATCAGGTAATCCGGCTTGCGGGAGCCCAACGTATTCTGGAGATTATCCAGCCATTCGTGAGTGAAGCCTGCATCCACGGTATCCATTACGGCGATCTTTTCATCCAGGATCGCGTAGGAGTTGTAGGATATGCCCCTCGGCACGGAATACTGTCCTTCAAACAGATCAATTTTCCGATCACTCACGCCAATATAGCGGATATCATTTGTAATATTCATTGTATGTTCCTCCACGAATTTCTGTCTCGATTATAGCACATTCACACATACTATGCAACAATTTCCATTCAATTATTCAAGGATTTTTCCGTCAGTGGATATAGTCACCACACTCCAGGGGAGAAATTTACCGCTGCTTTGCAGTGCCCGCTTGGCGGCATTCTCCAACCCGCTGCAGCAAGGGACTTCCATACGGACGATTGTCACGCTTTTAATATTGTTGTCCCGGATAATGGCTGTCAGTTTTTCGGTGTAATCGCCCTCGTCCAGCTTGGGACAGCCGATCAATGTGATACGGTTCCGCATAAAGGTGTTATGGAAATCGCCGTAGGCGTACGCCGTGCAGTCGGCGGCGATCAGCAGGTGGGCATCCTCAAAATAGGGAGCGTGGGTGGGCACCAGCTTGATCTGGCAGGGCCACTGATTCAGTCGGCTGGGCACGGCGGCAGATCGGGCAGACGTGCCGTTTTCCCGCTGCATCGTCTTGGGCCGCACACCGGGGCATCCGCCACCCGGGCAGGCGTGGGATTTTGCCCGTTTCACCGCCGCTTCGTTATAGGCGGGGGCTTCCCTTTCCACGAAGGAGATAGCATCCGTGGGACAGGCAGGGAGACAATCGCCCAGGCCGTCGCAATAATCCTCGCGGGTCAGCTTTGCCTTTCCGTTTACCATTTCGATGGCACCCTCGTGGCAGGCGGCGGCGCAAGCTCCGCATCCGTTGCACTTCTTCTCATCTATTTCAATGATTTTTCGGATCATTCTCTCTCCTCCTTGCTTTTCTGATATTATTATAGTATAATAAAACAAGGATTTCTGTTGAATTTTCAACAAACGGAGATTTTTTATGAAAAAATACTTGGAAATTTTACGCCGCTGCCCTCTCTTTTACGGAATCGACGACGACAATCTGATTAAGATGCTGACTTGTCTGGGGGCACGGATCACGGAATTTGACAAAAAATACACCATCTTTGCCGAGGGATCGCCGGCCAGGCACATCGGTATCGTGCTGTCCGGCAAGGCACAGATGGTGCAGGTGGATTTTTACGGAAACCGGAGCATCGTCTCGGACGTCAAGCCCACGGAACTCTTTGCGGAAGCATTTGCCTGCGCGGAATGCACCAGTCTGCCCATTTCCGTCGTCGCCAGCGAGCCCTGCGAGATCATGCTGATTGAATGTTCCCACAT